>NZ_RZSV01000140.1:0-15348 GCF_004023205.1 Mesorhizobium sp. M1A.F.Ca.IN.020.03.2.1
CTCCAGATCGGCGATGACGCGCAGCAAGGTTGTCTTGCCGCAGCCGGAGGGGCCGATGAAGGAGACGAACTCACCCTTGCCGATGGTGAGATCGACATTGGACAGCGCCTGCACCGGACCGTCATTGGTCTGGAAGGTGAGGCCGAGCTTGCTTGCCGAAACGACGGCTGGCGACTGTCCGCTCATCGGCAGAAACCTGTCTTTCGCAGCCGCTGCCGCGCCGGCCGGAATCCGGTTGATTTTACGATTGCCTTGCTTTCCACTCGTCCAGTCCCACTTGATCGACGCCCGGAGCCTTGCCGATGTCGCCTAAACCCACATGCCACCTTATTCGCCCTGAAAGCACTTATGAAGGCAAGCAAGGCTTGAGCTATTTCGCCGGTATAGCCGCCGAAACCGTCGGCTCCTCCGGCATTTGTATGCATCTTCTCACCATGCCGCCCGGCGCCCGCGCCAAGGCGCATATGCATGAGAACCACGAGACCGCGATCTATGTGCTCTCCGGCGAGGTCCACACCTGGTATGGCGACCGGCTCGAGCATCACGAAGTCGTCAAGGCCGGCGACCTGTTCTACATTCCGGCGGGCGTTCCGCATCTGCCCGCCAATCTGAGCGGTGCGCCCTCTTCGGCGGTCATCGCCCGCACCGATCCCAACGAGCAGGAAAGCGTGGTCCTGATGCCGGAACTGGATGCGTTGGTTGCCTGAGGTCGACGGGACCGCCGTCATTTGCACCGGGAGACTTCTCCCATCGCGTTGCCGTCCTTGTCGGCGATCACCAGTCTCTTGGCGTTCTTGGCGCTGCGCTTGATGATGAACTGGGCCGGCGTCTGCCCCTCCTCGCCTTCCGCCTCGCACTGCGCCGTCACCACAAGGGAGCCATTCGCCTGGGGTCTCTTGTCGGTAAAGGTGCAGGCGCTGGCGACCGTGACGAACGCCTCGCTGGTCAACAGCAGCATGTCCTCGGCATAGACCTCCTGGCCGTTCTTGTTGATGCAGCCGGATTTGTTGCCCCAGGGCTTGGAGAGATCGATGCCGGCGGCGAAAGCTTGGCCGGCGGCCAGCAGCACGGCTGCCCCGGTCAGAAGGTGAGTTGCGCGCACGCTCAAACTCCGGTCGCCGGAATGCCCGTGCGCTCCACCTTGCGCGGTGCGCTGATCTCCTTCCAGGTCGAAAGCGCGCGGTTGACAGCGGCGTTCGGTTCGCGCGCCACGAACTCCCCGTGCCCGACCTTGGCCTTGACGTCCGCTTCTTCGATCGACAGTTCGCCGCGCGAAAAGACGAAGCGCGGCAGCCCTGTCACCTCGAAACCCTCAAAGACGTTGTAGTCGATCACCGACTGCTGGTTCTTGGCCGTGATCGTCTTCTTGCGCTTCGGGTCCCAGACCACGATGTCGGCATCCGCGCCTTCGACGATCGCGCCCTTCTTCGGATACATGTTGAGGATCTTGGCGATGTTGGTCGAGGTCACCGCGACGAACTCGTTCATCGTCAGCCGGCCGGTGTTGACGCCGCTGGTCCAAAGCACGGGCAAACGATCCTCGAGGCCGCCGGTGCCGTTCGGGATCTTGGTGAAGTCGCCGACGCCGTTGCGCTTCTGCTTGGTGGTGAAGGAGCAGTGGTCAGTCGCCACCACCTGCAGCGATCCGGCCTGCAGGCCTGCCCATAGTGAATCCTGGTGCCACTTGCTGCGGAAAGGCGGGCTCATCACGCGCCGCGCCGCATGGTCCCAGTCCTTGTTGAAATATTCGCTCTCGTCGAGCGTCAGGTGCTGGATCAGCGGCTCGCCATAGACGCGCATGCCCTTCTGGCGTGCCCGGCGGATGGCTTCATGGCTCTGCTCGCAGGAGACGTGCACGACATAGAGCGGCACGCCCGCCATGTCGGCGATCATGATGGCGCGGTTTGTCGCCTCGCCTTCCACTTCGGGCGGACGCGAATAGGCATGCCCCTCGGGGCCGTTATTGCCGGCGGCAAGCAGCTTCTGCGAGAGTGCCGCGACCACGTCGCCATTTTCGGCATGGACCAGCGGCAGCGCGCCGAGATCGGCGCAGCGCTGGAACGAGGAATACATCTCGTCGTCGTCGACCATCAGCGCGCCCTTGTAGGCCATGAAGTGCTTGAACGAGGTGATGCCCCTGTCGACGACGGTGGCCATCTCGTCGAAGACCTGCTTGCCCCACCAGGTGATCGCCATGTGGAAGGAATAGTCGCAGGCAGCTTTCGAGGTCTTGTTGTCCCACATCTGCAGCGCCTCCAGCAGCGACTGCTGCGGCGCCGGCAGGCAGAAATCGACGACCATGGTCGTGCCGCCCGAAAGCGCCGCGCGCGTGCCGGATTCGAAATCGTCGGCCGAATAGGTGCCCATGAAGGGCATTTCGAGATGGGTGTGCGGATCGATGCCGCCCGGCATGACATAGCAGCCAGTGGCGTCGAACTCGTGATCGCCATGCAGGTTCGAGCCGATGGCGATGATCTTGCCGTGCTGCATCAGCACGTCGGCTTTCCACGTGCGGTCGGCGGTGACGATGGTGCCGTTCTTGATGACTTTGGTCATATCCGTTCCCCTGATCTTTTCACGCTTCTTTGCGAGCGGCTTTTTCGAGGTGATTTCTATTCGGTCATTCGACGATTCCTGCCGTCTCGACCACCGCGTGGAACAGCACATCGGCGCCTGCCGCCGCCCATTCCTTGGAGATGTCCTCGGCCTCGTTGTGGCTGAGCCCGCCGACACAGGGACACATGACCATGGTCGCCGGCGCGACCTTGGCCGCCCAGCAGGCGTCGTGGCCGGCGCCGGAGATGATGTTCATATGGCTGTAGCCCAGCTTCTCGGCGGCGGTGCGGACACGGCCGACCAGCGTCGGATCGAAGGTCACCGGATCGAAATGGCCGACCGCCTCGACGGCGCATTTCACGCCGAGCGGCTCGCAGATATTCGGCGCCTCCTTCTCGATGCGCGCGCGCATGCCGTCGAGCTTCGCCTTATCGGGCGAGCGGATATCGACAGTGAAGATCACCGTGCCCGGCAGCACGTTGCGGGAGTTGGGCGAGAACTTCACCTGGCCTACACCGCCGACAGCGCCAGGCTGGTTCTCCATCGCGACCGTCTGCACCATCTCCAGGATGCGGGCCATGGCCAACCCCGCATTGACGCGCATGTTCATCGGGGTCGAGCCGGTATGCGCCTCCCTGCCGGTCAGCGTGAATTCCAGCCACCACAGGCCCTGGCAGTGGGTCACCACGCCGATCTGCTTGTTCTCGGCCTCGAGGATGGGCCCCTGCTCGATATGGTACTCGAAATAGGCGTGCATCTTACGCGCGCCGACCGTCTCGTCGCCGACCCAACCGATCCGCTTCAGCTCGTCGCCGAAGCTCAGGCCGTCGAGATCCTTGCGGGCATAGGCATAATCCTGCGTGTGAACGCCTGCGAACACGCCGGAGGCGAGCATGGCCGGCGCGAAACGGGCTCCCTCCTCGTTCGTCCAGTTGGTGACGACGATCGGATGTTTGGTCTTGATGCCGAGATCGTTGAGCGAGCGCACGACCTCGAGGCCAGAGAGCACTCCGAGCACGCCGTCATATTTGCCGCCGGTCGGCTGGGTATCGAGATGGGAACCGACATAGACCGGCAGCGCGTCCGGATCGGTGCCGGGCCGCGTCATGAACATGGTGCCCATCTGGTCCACGCCCATCGTGAGCCCGGCCTCGTCGCACCAGGACCTGAACAGTTCGCGGCCTTGCTTGTCGGAATCGGTCAGCGTCTGGCGATTGTTGCCCCCGGCGATGCCGGGGCCGATCTTCGCCATCTCCATGATGGAATCCCACAAACGGTCTGAATTGATTCGCAGATTCTCGCCGGGGGCGGCCATTCAAAGTCCTCTCATTTCAGGTCTCCGGTCGGGCGGCGGTTCCCGTCGCCGCCCGAGCGGTTTGAGCAGTTAGTCTATCGAGCGCAGAACATCGCGAACATGGTCGATCAGTTCGTTGATCTGGCCCTTGGTGATGATCAGCGGCGGCGACAGCGCGATGATGTCGCCGGTTGTGCGGATCAGCGCGCCGCGTTCGAACGCTTTGACGAAGGCCGAGAAGGCCCGCTTGGTCGGGCTACCGGCGATCGGCGCAAGCTCGATCGCGCCGATCAGGCCGATATTGCGGATGTCGATGACATGCGGCTCGCCCTTCAACGAATGCAGCGCGTCTTCCCAGTAAGGCGCCAGCTCCTCGCCGCGGGTTAGCAGGCCTTCTTCCTTGTAGGTGTCCAAAGTGCCGAGAGCCGCGGCGCAGGCGATCGGATTGCCCGAATAGGTGTAGCCGTGGAAGAACTCGATCATGTGCTCCGGGCCGTTCATGAAGGCGTCGTGGATTTCCTTCTTCACGAAAACCGCGCCCATCGGGATGACGCCGTTGGACACGCCCTTGGCCGTCGTCATGATATCCGGCGTGACGCCGAAATAATCGGCGGCGAATGGCGCGCCAAGACGGCCGAAGCCGGTGATCACTTCATCGAAGATCAACAATATGCCGTGCTTGGTGCAGATTTCTCGAAGCTTCTGCAGGTAGCCTTTCGGCGGCAGGATGACGCCGGTCGAGCCTGCGACCGGCTCGACGATGACCGCCGCGATGGTCGAGGCGTCATGCAGGGTGACGAGACGGTCCAGCTCGTTCGCCAATTCGGCGCCGTGCTCGGGCACGCCCTTCGAGAAGGCATTCTTCTCCGGCAGATGGGTGTGCGGCAGATGGTCGACGCCGCCGAGCAGCGTGCCGAACATCTTGCGGTTGGCGACGATGCCGCCGACCGAAATGCCGCCGAAATTGACGCCGTGATAGCCGCGCTCGCGGCCGATCAGCCGGGTGCGCGAGCCCTCGCCTCGGACACGGTGATAGGCGATCGCCATCTTCAACGCGGTCTCGACCGATTCCGAACCGGAATTGGTGAAGAACACATGGTGCATGCCCTTCGGCGCGATATCGACCAGGCGGTTCGCCAGTTCGAAGACGATCGGGTGGCCCATCTGGAAGGCCGGCGCATAGTCGAGTTCGGCGGCCTGCTGCTGAATGGCCTCGGTGATCTTCGGCCGGCAGTGGCCGGCGTTGACGCACCAGAGGCCTGCAGTGCCGTCGAGCACCTTGCGGCCATCGCTCGTCGTGTAGTGCATGTCCTTGGCGGACACGAACATGCGCGGCGCCTGCTTGAACTGCCGATTTGCCGTGAACGGCATCCAGAATGCGCTGAGATCGTTCGGCGTGACTTTCAGCCGGTTGGACATGACCAAGATTTCCCCTTGTAACCTGTTTCTGTGCGCTAACGCTTGGTCTTCCCAAGGCTTGGTCTTCGTTGCGTTTTCGTGCTACGCAAAATTTTGACCGGTTGGACAAACGTTAGCACCGCCCTGTCGGCGGTCAAGGGACTACTAACGGAAATGCGGCATCGAAAGCGCGCTCCACGGCTCGGAGAAAAACTGGTCCAGAGAATTGGTCCAGAGTGCCCACACGGCAGCAGCCGGCAAGGATGACGGACAGGATGGAAGGCTCAGCTCCACGCCGCACCCGCATCCAGCAGGAAAAGCGCGAGCTCATCCTGGAAGCCGCGCTGGAAGTCTTCTCCGCCAACGGTTTTCGCGGTTCGACCATCGACCAGATTGCCGAAGCCGCCGGCATGTCGAAGCCGAACCTTCTCTATTACTTCCGCCGCAAGGAGGACATTCACGAGACATTGATGCAGCGGCTGCTGGACACCTGGCTGGCGCCGCTCCGCGAGCTTGACGATATCGGTGATCCGATGACCGAGCTCAGAAGCTACATCCGACGCAAGCTCGAAATGGCGCGCGATTTTCCACGCGAAAGCCGGCTCTTCGCCAACGAGATCCTGCAGGGCGCGCCGCGCATCATGCCGATGCTGGAGGGCGAGCTGAAAACGCTGGTCGAGGAGAAGGCCGCCGTCATCAAGGGCTGGATGCGCGCCGGCAAGATCGCCCGCACCGACCCCTGGCATCTGATCTTCTCGATCTGGGCGACGACGCAGCATTACGCCGATTTCGACGTCCAGGTGCGCGCCGTGCTCGGCCCCGACCGCGGCGGCGACGGCCGCTTCGAGGATGCTGCCCGGTTCCTGGAGCAACTGTTCCTCGATGGGCTGAAGCCGAAAGCTTAGGTCGGGCGAAGATCAGGCGCTGCGCCGCTCGGGGGGCTTCTCTTCCAGCAGCTTCTTGAGCTTGGCGATCGTATTCTGCTCGGTCAACGGCGTGTAGACGATCAGCCGCATGTCTGAGCCGTCGTCGATCGACAGGCTCATATGTTCGAAAGCCATCGGGCCGGCTGTGGGATGGCGGACATGTTTCACGCCCGTCAGCCTTCTCGCCACGTCCCGCCGCGGCCACCAATCACGGAACTCCGGGCTTGAGCGCATCATCAGCGCGATCAGCCGCTCGAAATCCGGATCGCCGACATATTTGGCGCTCTCCGCGCGAAACGAAGCGAGCACCACGCGGGCAAGCGCTTCCCAGTCGACCAGCAGCCGGCGGTGATGCGGGCTTGTGAACACCAGATGGACGATGTTGCGGGCATCGCCCTCGAGCAGGCCATAGTCGCCGAACAAGGCGACCGCCGCCGGATTCCAGGCGAGCACATCCCAACGCCGGCCAACCACATAAGCCGGCTGTAGGACGAGGCTCCCCAGCATGTGCAGCAGTGTGGCGTCGACCTTTTCAGACGTCGCCGTGCGCTGCTCCGGCTGCTGGCGGCCGGCAAGGATGAACAGATGCCGCTTCTCGACGGCGTGCAGGCGCAGCGCCTCGCAGAGCGCGGTCAGCACCTCGACCGAGGGCCGCACGTCCCGCCCCTGCTCCAGCCAGGTGTACCAGGTGGTGCCGACGCCGGCGATCATCGCCACTTCCTCGCGCCTCAGCCCGGGCGTACGCCGCCTGGCGCCGCTCGCAATCCCAATGTCGGCAGGCGAGAGCCGCTCCCGGCGCGAGCGCAGGAAAGCGCCGAGCTCGCGGCGGCGGCTGTCGTCAGGGGAATGGGGCACGGCATCCATGCAGCTATTATAGCAGTATCGATACCAGGATAAAAATTGAACTGTTTGGCCTGCGCGCCGCGCCCCATCTTGCGTTCAGAGCAGCATAAGGAGGCTCTGAACATGGAACTTAAGAATAAGACCGTTCTCGTCACCGGCTCGACCGACGGGGTTGGCCGCGTGGTCGCTGAAAGGCTCGGCGCTGCCGGCGCCCGCGTGCTGGTACATGGCCGCGACCAAACTCGCGCCAAGGCGACAGTCGCTGCCATCGAAGCCGAGGGCGGCAACGCCGAATTTCTGCTTGCGGATCTTTCGTCGCTCGCCGAAGTGCGCCGCCTTGCCGGCGCCGTGCGGGCAGGAACCGACCGGCTCGACATATTGATCAGCAATGCCGGCGTCGGCACGGGCGGCGAAGGCGCAAAAAGGCAAGTGAGCGCCGACGGCTACGAAATGCGCTTCGCCGTAAACTATCTCGCAGGCTTCCTGCTGTCGTCGGAGCTTTTGCCCTTGCTGAAGGCAAGCGCGCCGGCGCGCATCGTCAATGTCGCCTCCGCCGGCCAGCAGGCGATCGATTTCGATGATGTCAATCTCGCCCGCGGCTACAGCGGCGTGCGCGCCTATTGCCAGAGCAAGCTGGCGCAGATCTTGTTCACCATCGATCTGGCCGAGCAGCTCGAAGGCAGCGGCGTCACCGTCAATGCACTCCATCCGGCAAGCTACATGGATACCACCATGGTCCGGCAGGCAGGCATCACACCGTGGAGCTCGGTCGAGACCGGCGCCAACGCGATCCTCAACTTGGCAATATCTCTGGCGCTCGAAGGGCGGAGCGGCCTCTATTTCGATGGCCAGCGGGAAGCGCGCGCCGATGCCCAGGCCTATGACGAAAAAGCCCGCAGCCGGTTGCGGGCGCTCAGCCTCGAACTGACCGGACAATCTTCCGCGACATCCAAGGAACAGCATTCATGAGCATCGAACATTGCGTCATCATCGGCGGCTCGTCTGGCATTGGCCTTGCCACAGCCAAACGGCTGCTCAGCCCCGCGATGAAGGTGACGATCACCGGCCGCAGCGAGGACAAGCTGAACAACGCCTGGAAGAGCCTCGGCGGCACCGTCGGCAAGGCCGCTTTCGACGCGACCAAGCCGGACGCGGTCCGGCACTTCTTCGATGGTCTCGGCCCATTCGATCATCTCGTTCTCGCCGCAAGCGGCGGCAGGGGCCTTGGGCCGTTCGCGACCCTCGACCTTGCCGACATCGGCAGCGCCGTCGACGAGAAGATCAAGCCGCAGCTAGGCTGCTTGCAAGCGGCCCTGCCGACCTTGAACAAAGCCGGATCGGTCACTTTCATTTCGGCCGTCTCGGCGCAGATCGCAGCACCCGGCATTGCCGGCATCGGCGCCATCAACGGCATGCTTTTGACCGTAGTCCCGATCCTGACCGTCGAACTGAAGCCGCTGCGCGTCAACGTCGTGGCCCCCGGCGTCATCGATACGCCCTGGTGGGATTTTCTATCGGGCGAAGAGCGGCAGGCGGTCTTTGCCGAGTACGCCGGAAAGACGCCGGTCGGCCGTATCGGTCGCGCCGAGGACGTCGCCGACGCGATCGCCTTCCTGGTGTCCAACGGTTTCATGACCGGCCAGGTGCTGACCTGCGACGGCGGCCTGCGCTTCGCCGCCTGAATGGATCAATTGGAAAAGAGGCCGGGCAGGAAGGCCAGCACCATCAGCCCGGCGACGACCGCATACCAGACAGCCAGGTGGACGGCCTTCATCAGCGGGCGGCCGACTTCCCGCGCCCGCTTCGGGTGGAGAGGGTCATAAATCACTTCGACCACTGCGCCGACGTTCCCGGTCGTTCCGTTGACCGGCAGATGCGATCCGAAACGCCAGGTCTTGCCCAGTCGGTCGGCGAATTCGATGATCGGCGTGTCCGGCCCGTCGCTCGACTTGTCGATGCCGATCACCTTGCCGGTGGCAAAGGCGCCGCGTCGCCTGAGCATGATGTCGCCATACGTCTGTATGGCGACGACCGCGAGGAAGAAGACGTCGCACAGAAAGCACCATATCTGAATGTCGCTCGGATGCTGGCCGAAGGCTCCCGCGACTGCACGGAACGGAGCCAGCGCCTGGTGGAAGGCATCCGAAACGCGTGCCCAGAATGCAGTCCAGTTCTGCTCCATGAACGCTCCGACGGGCGAACCTGTTTTTTGCTAATACAGGACAATCGCGACAAACCGATTAACGCGGCGCCATCGACTGCGCGGAATCCGAGTGCAGTTGTCAGGCATAGACCCGCGCCAGGAACCCGCGGCCAGGGCGACATTGGCGACGAAGCCGTTTATGCGTGAGGCGCGATCCGGCCCTGATGATCCCAGAAATTGTGAAACATCGGCGTCGCGACGATCAGGAACAGGGTCAGGCTTGCCGCCTGCCCGGTCCATAAGCCGCCGATCACCAGCAGTCCGGAGCGACCTGCAGGACATGCCCAGCCACAATGCCGGCCCTGCCTGGCACGCCGCGTCCCGTCATCATTGGGATGAGCAGGTCTTGTGCTGGACGTTGCGCAGGCCGGCAGAGACGAAGGCGCCGCCGAGCAGCGGGCGCGCGGCAAACAGAATCTCGCTCTGAAAATTCTCAAACATGTCATTGATCTCGCAAATGAAAGCCGCGCGGAACCGTCTTCGGATCCGCGCGGCTTTGGATGATCAGGCAGCCTTGGCGGCCGGCATCGGATGGATGGCGTGGAACGACACGCAGAGCCGGTTCCAGGTGTTGATCATGCCGATCACCACTGTCAGCTTGACCAGCTCTTCCTCGGAGATCTGCTCCAGCGTCCTGGCGTAGAGATCGTCCGGAACGCCGTTGTCGGAGATGTTTGTCACCTTCTCGGTCCAGGCGAGCGCGGCGCGCTCGCGCTCGGAAAACAGCGGCGACTCCTTCCAGGCGGCGACCAGATAAAGCCGCTGCTCCGTTTCGCCATCTCGCCTTGCCTCGCGGCTATGCATCTCGACACAATAGGAACAGCCATTGATCTGCGAAGCCCTGAGCTTGACCAGGTGCATCAGGCTTTCTTCCAGCCCGCACTCCTCGACGGCCTTGTTGAGCGCCATCACCGCCTTCATGATTTCAGGCGCCTTGGCGAAGAACTGCAGCCTCTGTTTCATTCTCTTACCTTTCACGCTTTGCTTGGTTGTTGAACTTTCTGCGCCCGCTGATGGCGTTCGACGAAGGCGCAGCTTGCGGCGACGGTGCGGGGATCGGCGTCGTTCATGAAATCGGCGACGATGTCGGAGAGCTTTGCATCGGCAAGCGCGGCGCGATAAGCGCGCTCGGCCCTCAGCATCGCGGCATTGATGCCGCACGGTTTGACATAGGCCGACGCGTCGAGCTTGACCGGGCCGCGCTGGCGGATCTCGCCGCAGCGGAAGGCAGGCTCCCTGCCCTCGACCGCAAGCACGATGTCGAGCAGCGTGATCCGCTCGGCCGGCCGCGCCAGCCTGTAGCCGCCTGCCGGCCCCGGCACGGATTCCAGGATGCGCGCCGTTGTCAGCTGATTGAGATGCTTCAAGAGATAGCTCGGCGACAGGCCGAACGCCTCGGCCATGGCCGCGCCCGACATGGTGCTGTTGCCGTCGACGCCGGCAAGCATGGCGGCGCAGTGGATCGCCGCTTCGACGCCCTCTCCCAGCTTCACGATCTTTGGCTCCAATTCATGGATAGTACCTATCATGGATAATTCTTATCTGCAATATAGGTAACGAAAAACGGCACCCGAAGGCGCCGCATTTCTTTCAAAAGTGTTCCCTACTCCGCGGCCACCTTGGCCATCGGATTGTTCGGATGCGTCGTCCAGTTGGCGTAGACCGGCGACACCGGTATGCCCGTGCGCTGATCCAGCACGCCGGCGGCCAGCGGTTCCATCGTGATGCAGCCCTCGACCGGGCAGACATTGACGCAAAGATTGCACCCGACGCATTCGGCCTCGATCACCTCGAAATGCCTGACGCCGTCGACCATGCTGGTGATCGCCTGATGCGAGGTGTCCTCGCAGGCGATGTGGCAGCGCCCGCATTTGATGCACGCGTCCTGGTCGATATGCGCCTTAGCGACATAGTTGAGGTTGAGATACTGCCAGTCCGTGACATTGGGTGTGGCGCGGCCGATGATGTCGGACAGCGAGGCGTGGCCCTTCTCGTCCATCCAGTTCTCCAGCCCCGCGATCATCTCCTGCACGATTTTGAAGCCGTATGTCATTGCCGCGGTGCAGACCTGCACGTTGCCGGCGCCGAGTGCCATGAATTCGGCAGCATCCCGCCAGGTTGTGATGCCGCCGATGCCCGAAATTGGCAGGCCGTGCGTTTCCGGATCGCGCGCGATCTCGGCCACCATGTTCATCGCGATCGGCTTCACCGCCGGGCCGCAATAGCCGCCATGCGAGCCCTTGCCATCGATGGTCGGCTGCGGCGCGAAACTGTCGAGGTCAACCCCGGTGATCGAGTTGATGGTGTTGATCAGCGACACCGCGTCGGTGCCGCCGGCTTTGGCGGCGCGCGCCGGCTTGCGGATGTCGGTGATGTTCGGCGTCAGCTTGGTGATGACCGGCATGCGCGTGTACTGCTTGCACCAGCGCACCACCATCTCGATATATTCCGGCACCTGGCCCACCGCCGAGCCCATGCCGCGTTCGCTCATGCCGTGCGGGCAGCCGAAATTGAGCTCGATGCCGTCGGCGCCGGTCTCCTCGACCAGCGGCAGGATCGCCTTCCAGCTTTCCTCCTCGCAAGGCACCATGATCGAGGCGACCAGCGCCCGATCCGGCCAGTTCATCTTCACCTGCTTCATCTCGCGCAGATTGGTCTGCAGGTCGCGGTCGGTGATCAGCTCGATATTGTTCAGGCCGAGCAGCCGGCGGTCGGCGCCCCAGATCGCGCCGTAGCGCGGGCCGTTGACGTTGACGACCGGCGGGCCCTCTTCGCCAAGCGTCTTCCAGACCACGCCGCCCCAGCCGGCTTTGAAGGCGCGTTCGACATTATAGGCCTTGTCGGTCGGCGGCGCCGAAGCCAGCCAGAACGGATTTGGCGACTTGATGCCGACGAAGGTGTTGCGGATGTCTGCCATGCTCATGCCCTCCCGTTAGAGGTCAGTGCCCGGTGGATGGATTCGGCGGCGTCGCGGCCTTGCGCCACGGCCGAGACCGTCAGGTCGTCGCCGCCGAAGATGCAGTCGCCGCCCGCCCAGACTTTCGCCAGCGAGGTGCGGCCCTCGGCATCGACCCTGATGCGGCCGCCATCGAGCTCGATGGAGGCAACGCTGCCGTTGAGATGAGCCGGCACAAAGCTCTGGCCAATCGCCTTGAACACCTGGTCGGCGTTGAGCCTCAGCATTTCGCCGGTACCGGCGAGCTTGTCGCCATTCATGGCTGTGTATTCGAGCTCGATCGCCGACACTTTGCCGTTCTCGGCGATGACGCGCTTCGGCTGCAGCCAGTGGCGGATCGTGACGCCGTTCGCGGCGGCCAGATCCTGCTCGAAGCCGGAGGCATTCATATGCTCCTGGCCGCGCCGGTAGCAGATCGTCACCTCCTCGGCGCCGAGCAGCTTCGACTGCACCGCGGCGTCGATCGCCGTCATGCCGCCGCCGATGACGACGACGCGGCGGCCGACCGGCAGGCTGGAAAGGTCGCTTGCCTGCCTGAGTTCGGCGATGAACTCGACCGCGTTGGCGACGCCATCCGTATCCTCGCCTTCGGCGCGCAGCGCATTGACGCCGCCGAGCCCGAGGCCAAGGAACACCGCATCGTAGTTGCGGATCAGGTCGGAAAGCTGGAAGTCCCGTCCGAGCGCTTTGCCGTTCTGGATGTCGATGCCGCCGATCGCGGTGACGTAGTCGACCTCGGCCTGAGCGAAATCGTCGACGCTCTTGTAAGCCGCGATGCCGTATTCATTGAGGCCGCCAGCCTTCGGCCGCGCTTCGAGGATCGTCACATCGTTGCCGTGGCGGGCCAAGCGATGGGCCGCCGCCAAGCCCGCTGGCCCGGCGCCGACCACGGCGACCGTTTTTCCGGTCGGTTCGGCGCGCTTGTAGAACTGCTTGCCCTCATCCATCGCGACGTCGGTCGCATAGCGCTGCAGGCGGCCGATCTGCACCGGCTTGCCCTCCGCCACCTCACGCACGCAGACCTCTTCGCACAGCGTCTCCGTTGGGCAGACGCGGGCGCACATGCCGCCAAGAATGTTCTGGTCGAAGATGGTCTTGGCCGAGCCCAGCGGATTGCCGGTCGCGATCTGCCGGATGAACATCGGAATATCGATCGAGGTCGGGCATGCATTCATGCACGGCGCATCGTAGCAGAAATAGCAGCGATCGGCCTCAACCAGCGCCTCGTGGTGATCGAGCGGCGGGTGCAGGTCGGAAAAATTATCGGCGTATTGCTCCGCAGACAGCCGGCCGCCGGCTATGCCTTCGATGAAATGACCAGTCGCCATTCCAGTTCCCCTTGTTTGTTTTGAGGAAGGCTAGCACGTTTTATTTTTTTATCAATTGGTCAATTTTCGGCCAAGCTGCTGTATTGCTTGGACAAACATGATAGTCGTACTCATATTATCGCCACGCCGATGTCTGTCGGTTCAGCGCTTTCAATCCTGGAGGGATGGATCGACCTGATCTCGTCTGCCACGAGTTCCTGCAGGCGCAACAGATTGCGGTCATGGATGCCGAATGTTTCGAGGTGGCTGACGGTGTAGTAAAGATATTCGGCGCCGGAACCTACATGGCCGCATGCGTGTGCCAGTGTCTTCGCCACCCTTTCGAGCGGCTGCCTGAGCGACGTGCCCCTACCCGTCACCCCGATCCAGAAGCCCAGCGCTTCGCAGCGATCCTTGCGCCGTGCGTACCGGAACCCACCGGACCGAGCTGACGCTTTCATGATCGTCGATTTCTCGCCGCAGCAATCTCTCGATCTGGGCGGGCTTCTCGCCGTCCGGCAGACGATAGATGACGCCGTCACAACGGCCGCCGCGCTCGAGCATCATCAACCCCGGCTGCGCGGCGCTGCCTCGCCAGCGCACCATGTCGAGGCAGAAGGAGCGATGCCAGCCATAGGCGGAGGCGCGGCGTTGCTCGATGGATTCCAACGCCGGCTTCCAGATCAGCGAGCCATAAGCGAACACCCAGAGCGGCCCCTCGTCGGCCTCGTCTGACAGGCGCGAGGCGAGCGCGCGGAAATCGTCGTCGTTAAGCTGGGTCCAGTCCCCGCTCGGACCAGGGTCGAGCTCCTCGCGATGGCACAAAGCCACTCTCGGGCGTAAGCGACATTCACGCATGGAAGACAGCCCCTCGTTGCCCGCAGCAAAGGCTAAAACCCCGGGCCATGCAAGATCACGGTTCCTAGGCGCTTCGCGCAGAACGGATAGGCCGACGCGCTTCAAGCTCCGATTTTGATGCGTGTCGGCCGCCCAAAACCGCTGCGCATTTTTGAGTGACATGCATGAGCGCCTTGCCGTTCTCGATTTCTGGTCCAGATGTCGGATTTCTGTCGCCGAGATCGTCCTACGATGGATCGGAACCGCGATCGCTGCCTGAACCGGTGAGGAGACCGACCATGCCGAATGCCGCAAAACCCTTCTTCTGGTACGAACTGATGACCACCGACCTCGACGCCGCCGAGGCTTTTTATACTGCTGTCGTCGGCTGGCGGGCCGAGCCCTTCGACAAGGCGCCGGGCATGCCGCGCTATATCGTGATGAATTCCAGCCTGCGCGGCGTCGGCGGTTTGATGACGATGCCAAAGGATGCCGCCATGATGGGCATGCCGCCGGCCTGGCTTGGTTACATCTACACCAAGGACATCGATGCCTCGACGAAGGCGCTCAAGGAGGCCGGCGGTGCCGTTCATCGCGCGCCGGATGATATTCCCGGCGTCGGTCGCTTCGCCGTCGTCGCCGACCCGCAGGGCGCGACCTTCATGTTCCTGCAGCCCAACCAGCCCGAGCAGCCGCCGGTACCCGCTACCACGCCCGGCCATGTCGGCTGGCACGAGCTCTACACCTCGGACTGGAAAGCCGCTTTCGACTTCTATTCCAGCCAGTTCGGCTGGGAGAGCGCCGGTCAGTTCGACATGGGCGAGATGGGCATCTACCAGACCTTCGGCGCCGGCCCCGAATCCGGCGGCGGCATGATGAACAAGCCGCCGCAGATCCCGGTCCCGGTCTGGCAGTTCTATTTCAACGTCGACGCGATCGACGCCGCCGCCAAGCGTGTCACCGACAATGGCGGCAAGGTATTGATGGGGCCGATGGAGGTGCCGAGCGCGCAGGGGATCATCCAATGC
>NZ_RZSV01000141.1:0-15096 GCF_004023205.1 Mesorhizobium sp. M1A.F.Ca.IN.020.03.2.1
GGCCTTACAAGCCGCCGGCCGGGAAATCGTAGCCGAAGATGCTGGGTTTCTGCAAAATTCCGAAAAGATGACGCCGCAAAGACACCGCAGGGTCGTTGCATCAATGTGAGACGACCTTGCATGCTGATTGCCCATCTCCCATCGGGCTATATTCTGGGAAGGCTCGCGCGAAGACGGCGACGGGAGGCATCCGATGTGGTGGCTGCCGCAATGCTCGGCAGCGTGTCATCCCGGACATCGACATGCTCTATTTTTACCTGATCGATGGCGGTCGCACGCACCATCATGCCTACATCACGCATTGGCCGTTGTTCTGGGCCACGATCGGGACGGTGAGCGTGTCGGGCGGTCGGTTGTTGGGGTCGCGGCGTCTGCCGTCGATCGCCATCTTCTTAGCCGGAGCCATGGTGCATATGGCGCTCGACACGGTGGCATCGCCGATCATGTGGTTGGCGCCGTTCAGTCATCGCCCGTTTGAGCTCGTGGCGGTTCCGGCCAGCCATGGGAACTGGGTCCTGAACTTCGTTCTGCATTGGACTTTCGCGCTTGAACTCGTGATCTGCGCATGGGCCCTGGGGCTTGGATGGCTGCGATCGGCGCTTCCGGCCGACGCGTCTCAAAAGGGCTCTTGAGTTCTCATCGGCTTTGTGAAATAGCAGCGCCCGTATACGGGCATAGCTCAGTTGGTAGAGCGGCGGTCTCCAAAACCGCAGGTCGTAGGTTCGAGCCCTGCTGCCCGTGCCACCTCCCATGGCAGACTGAAGGTGGGTGCGCTCCGCCGTTGAAAACCGGGGGCGGCTTGCCATATAGCGAAAACTGGGGCATAAGGCCCCGCATAGCCGGGACGGAACGACTGGATGGTTCCGAGGCGGCGCTAAAACATAAAGCGGAACACTTGCCACTTGCGTGGACCAAGAATCGGTTTTATGTAGACTGAACAGACACGCGACGCGTGGAGCTGGGAAGCCGGCTTTACGCGTCTGATTTGCGTGGGCGAAATGGTGGTGCTGATTCGGCGCCGGCACGAAGTCCAGGCGGCACGTCCCGGCCAGCGGGATCATCCAGGAGACCCGGCCAACGGGTCTTGAAGACAGGCGGCAGATGGCTTCGAAAACCACAAACCCTTTCACCTTTCTCCAGCAGGTTCGCGCGGAGACGGCCAAGGTGACATGGCCCTCGCGCCGCGAGACTATGATCTCGACGGTAATGGTCCTGGTTTTTGCGCTCATCGCCATGATCTTCTTCTTCACCGCCGACATAGCAATGGGCTATGCGATCGAGTGGATTCTGGGCCTCGGACATTAAGTTCGGCGATACGGAGAGGTCGTGAAATGACGCGGTGGTACATCGTCCACGCTTATTCGAACTTCGAGAAGAAGGTCGCCGAGGACATCGAGAACAAGGCCAAGCAGAAGGGCCTGTCGGGCGAGATCGAGCAGATCGTGGTGCCGACGGAGAAAGTCGTCGAGATACGCCGCGGCCGCAAGGTCGATGCGGAGCGCAAGTTCTTCCCCGGTTATGTGCTCTTGAAGGCCAACCTGACGGACGCCGTATTCTCGCTGGTCAAGAACACGCCGAAGGTCACCGGCTTCCTTGGTGACTCCAAGCCCGTGCCGATCACCGAAGCCGAGGCGCAGCGCATCCTGAACCAGGTTCAGGAAGGCGTCGAGCGCCCGAAGCCGTCGGTCACCTTCGAGATCGGCGAGGCGATCCGCGTCTCGGACGGTCCGTTCGCGTCGTTCAACGGCTTCGTCCAGGAAGTGGACGAGGAGCGGGCGCGCCTCAAGGTGGAAGTTTCGATCTTCGGGCGCGCGGTGCCCGTCGATCTCGAATTCGGACAGGTCGAAAAGGGCTGATCCGAAGGTCCCCGTCCGAGAGGCAAAGGGATCGGCGGCGCGAAGGAATGGCGCTGCCATGAGCGGGTGGGAGGCGAATGCGGCTTAGCCGGCCGCTGGAACCGCACCACCAGACTGCAACCGCCGGTTTTCCCGGCATGAGAAAAGGCAGGAATAGAGATGGCTAAGAAAGTTGCAGGCCAGCTCAAGCTCCAGGTTGCCGCGGGCTCGGCCACGCCGTCGCCCCCGATCGGCCCGGCGCTTGGTCAGCGCGGCATCAACATCATGGAGTTCTGCAAGGCGTTCAACGCGCAGACCCAGGAACTGGAGAAGGGCTCGCCCATCCCGGTCGTCATCACCTACTACCAGGACAAGTCGTTCACCTTCGTCATGAAGACTCCGCCGGTGAGCTACTTCCTGAAGAAGGCCGCCAACCTGAAGTCTGGATCGAAAGAGCCGGGCAAGGTCAAGGCCGGCACGATCTCGCGCGACAAGGTGCGCCAGATCGCCGAGCAGAAGATGAAGGACCTCAACGCAAACGACGTCGAAGCGGCCATGCGCATGGTCGAGGGCTCCGCCCGCTCGATGGGCCTGGAAGTGGTGGGCTAAGATCATGGCAAAGATTGCAAAGCGTGTTGCCAAGAGCCGTGAAGGCATCGACCCGAACAAGGCCTATGCGCTCTCTGAGGCGCTGCAGCTGCTGAAGGACCGGTCCACGGTGAAGTTCGACGAGACGGTCGAGGTCGCGATGAATCTCGGCGTCGATCCGCGCCATGCCGACCAGATGGTCCGCGGCGTTGTCAACCTGCCGAACGGCACCGGCCGGTCGGTGCGCGTCGCGGTGTTCGCGCGCGGCGACAAGGCCGAAGAAGCCAAGGCCGCCGGCGCCGATATCGTTGGTGCCGAGGACCTCGTCGACATCGTCCAGAAGGGCACGATCGATTTCGATCGCTGCATCGCTACTCCGGACATGATGCCGCTGGTCGGCCGTCTGGGTAAGGTGCTCGGCCCGCGCGGCATGATGCCGAACCCGAAGGTCGGCACCGTGACCCCCGATGTCGCGGCCGCCGTCAAGGCCTCGAAGGGCGGCGCCGTCGAGTTCCGCGTCGAGAAGGCCGGCATCGTCCAGGCCGGCGTCGGCAAGGTCTCGTTCGACGTCAAGGCGCTGGAAGAGAATGTGCGGGCCTTCGCCGATGCGGTGAACAAGGCCAAGCCCGCCGGCGCCAAGGGCAACTACGTCAAGAGGGTGTCGGTCACCTCGACGATGGGCCCTGGCCTCAAGCTCGACATCGCGACGCTCGCCGCGTCGTAAATGTCGCCTGACCGGCTTCCGGCCGGTCGCAAAAGATTTCCGGACCGCCGATCCGTCGGCGGCCCGGTAACCCGGGGGCCGAAAGGTTTCCGGATATCCTGTCCGAGATTGCAGGCGGCCGGCCTTGGTTCAAAAGGGGGCCTTAATTCATGTGGGCCTGCATGAGACGGGTGAAGACCCGACAAAGGAGCGAAAAGTTCCAATGAAAGGTTCGAACCGTGTTTGCCTTTTGTCAGCACATCAACCGGCCTTGCCGGCGGGTGTGGCGAAAGGGGGCAGGATCCTCGAGCGCCGTTCGGGAGATCCGTTTGTGGATGGCCCGGCCGGCAAAAGGCAACCCGACTTCTGACCTCGTGAATGGGGCAGGGGTCAACTGGAGATAGGCAGTGGACAGAGCGGAAAAACGCGAACTCGTCACGGGCCTGAACGAAGCGTTCTCGAACGCGGGTTCAGTGGTCGTGGCCCACTACGCCGGTATCACCGTCGCGCAAATGAACGACCTTCGGTCGAAGATGCGCGCCGCCGGTGGCACCGTCAAAGTCGCGAAGAACCGTCTCGCCAAGATCGCTCTTCAGGGCACGGACTCCGCATCGATCGTCGATCTGTTCAAGGGACAGACGCTGATCGCTTATTCGGAGGATCCGGTTGCGGCGCCGAAGATCGCGTCCGAGTTCGCCAAGGGGAATGACAAGCTGATCATTCTCGGCGGCGCAATGGGCTCGACCTCGCTCAACGCCGACGGTGTCAAGGCACTCGCCACGATGCCGTCGCTCGACGAGCTGCGCGCCAAGCTGGTTGGCATGATCGCCACGCCGGCAACCCGGATCGCCCAGATCGTCAATGCGCCCGCGGCTTCGGTCGCGCGCGTCATCGGCGCTTACGCCCGGAAGGACGAGGCGGCATGAGGCCGTTCCTCGCTGTCAACAACACACGTTCGAACCAAGTAAAGGAATACACAAATGGCTGATCTGGCAAAGATCGTAGACGACCTTTCGAAGCTGACCGTCCTCGAGGCGGCCGAGCTGTCGAAGCTCCTGGAAGAGAAGTGGGGCGTTTCGGCTGCTGCTCCGGTGGCGGTTGCCGCTGCTGGCGGTGGCGCTGCCGCTGCTGCTGCTCCGGCTGAAGAGAAGACGGAATTCGACGTCGTTCTCGCCGACGCCGGCGCCCAGAAGATCAACGTCATCAAGGAAGTCCGCGCCATCACCGGCCTTGGCCTCAAGGAAGCCAAGGACCTGGTCGAGGCGGCTCCGAAGCCGGTCAAGGAAGGCGTTTCCAAGGCCGATGCCGACAAGTTCAAGGCTCAGCTGGAAGCAGCTGGCGCCAAGGTCGAGCTGAAGTAAGCCTTATGGTTGAGGGCGGACGGCCTCGCGCCGGCCGCCCCCTCCCTTGACGAAAGGGAGGCTTCGTTGCGCGAGACGTTTGAAAACCTCTTTCCTGAGGGCCGGAAGCGGCCTTCAGGAAACGGGTTTTCTCCCGTTTTTACCGGCAGCCCCCCAAGCAATTGGAAGGGCGGCCGGAAAACAGACAGGGGCGGCCGGCGAGCGGCCCATTGGTGCAAGGCGAACCGCGGCGAGGTTCGCCCCGAGTTTTGAGCTAAGGAGCGACGATGGCCCAGACCCAGACTTTCAATGGCCGCAGACGCGTACGCAAGTTCTTCGGGAAGATCCCGGAAGTTGCGGAGATGCCGAACCTGATCGAGGTTCAGAAGGCATCCTATGACCAGTTCCTGATGGTGGACGAGCCCAAGGGCGGGCGTCCGGACGAGGGGCTGCAGGCTGTTTTCAAGTCGGTCTTCCCGATCTCCGATTTTTCCGGCTCCTCGATGCTGGAATTCGTGAAGTATGAGTTCGAAGGACCGAAATTCGACGTCGACGAATGCCGTCAGCGCGACCTGACCTATGCTGCGCCGCTGAAGGTGACGCTGCGCCTCATCGTGTTCGATATCGATGAGGATACCGGCGCGAAGTCGATCAAGGACATCAAGGAGCAGGACGTCTATATGGGCGACATGCCGCTCATGACGTCGAACGGCACCTTCATCGTCAACGGCACCGAGCGCGTCATCGTCTCGCAGATGCACCGTTCGCCGGGCGTCTTCTTCGACCACGACAAGGGCAAGTCGCACTCGTCGGGCAAGCTTCTGTTTGCCGCGCGCGTCATCCCCTATCGCGGCTCGTGGCTCGACATCGAGTTCGATTCCAAGGACGTGGTCCACGCCCGCATCGACCGCCGCCGCAAGATTCCGGTGACGTCGCTGCTGATGGCGCTCGGCATGGACGGCGAAGAGATCCTGTCGACCTTCTACAACAAGATCACCTACAAGCGTGCCGGCGACCACTGGCGCATCCCGTTCAATGTCGAGCGCTTCCGCGGCCTCAAGGCTGTCGGCGACCTGGTCGACGCCGACACGGGCGAGATCGTCGTCGAGGCCGGCAAGAAGATCACCGCCCGCCAGGCCCGCCAGCTCGGCGAAAAGGGTCTCAAGGCGATCAAGGCGACCGACGAGGACCTGCTCGGCAACTACCTGGCCGAGGACATCGTCAACTACGCCACCGGCGAGATCTTCCTCGAGGCCGGCGACGAGATCGACGAGAAGACGCTGAAGGTGCTGCTCGGCACCGGCGAGGACGAGATCCAGATCCTCGACATCGACCACGTCAATGTCGGCGCCTACATTCGCAACACGCTCGCCGTCGACAAGAACGAGAGCCGCCAGGACGCGCTGTTCGACATCTACCGCGTCATGCGTCCGGGCGAGCCGCCGACGCTCGAGACCGCCGAAGCCATGTTCAACTCGCTGTTCTTCGACAGCGAGCGCTATGACCTGTCGGCTGTCGGCCGCGTCAAGATGAACATGCGCCTCGAGCTCAAGGCCGAGGACACCGTGCGCGTGCTGCGCAAGGAAGACATCCTGGCCGTGGTCAAGACGCTGGTCGAGCTGCGCGACGGCAAGGGCGAGATCGACGACATCGACAATCTCGGCAACCGCCGCGTCCGCTCGGTCGGCGAGCTGATGGAGAACCAGTACCGCGTCGGTCTGCTGCGCATGGAGCGCGCGATCAAGGAGCGTATGTCCTCGATCGAGATCGACACGGTCATGCCGCAGGACCTGATCAACGCCAAGCCGGCGGCCGCCGCCGTGCGCGAGTTCTTCGGCTCCTCGCAGCTCTCGCAGTTCATGGACCAGACCAACCCGCTGTCGGAGATCACCCACAAGCGTCGCCTGTCGGCGCTTGGACCGGGCGGTCTGACCCGCGAGCGTGCCGGCTTCGAGGTGCGCGACGTGCATCCGACGCACTACGGCCGTATCTGCCCGATCGAGACGCCGGAAGGCCCGAATATCGGTCTGATCAACTCGCTCGCCACCTTCGCGCGTGTCAACAAGTACGGCTTCATCGAGAGCCCGTACCGCAAGATCGTCAACGGCAAGCTGACCAATGAAGTCGTCTATCTGTCGGCGATGGAGGAGGCCAAGCACCACGTCGCGCAGGCCAACGCCGAGCTCGATAAGAACGGCAGCTTTGTCGACGAGTTCGTCATCTGCCGCAACGCTGGCGAGGTGATGATGGCGCCGCGCGAGAACGTCGACCTGATGGACGTGTCGCCGAAGCAGATGGTGTCGGTGGCGGCGGCCCTCATCCCGTTCCTCGAGAACGACGACGCCAACCGCGCGCTGATGGGCTCGAACATGCAGCGTCAGGCCGTGCCGCTGGTGCGTGCCGAGGCGCCGTTCGTCGGCACCGGCATGGAGCCGGTCGTGGCCCGTGACTCAGGCGCCGCCATCGGTGCCCGCCGCGGCGGCGTGGTCGACCAGGTGGACGCCACCCGTATCGTTATCCGCGCCACCGAAGATCTCGACCCGGGGAAGTCCGGCGTCGACATCTACCGGCTGATGAAGTTCCAGCGTTCGAACCAGAACACCTGCATCAACCAGCGTCCGCTGGTGCGTGTCGGCGACCGGGTGAACAAGGGCGACATCATCGCCGACGGTCCCTCGACCGAGCTCGGCGATCTGGCGCTCGGCCGCAACGTGCTGGTCGCGTTCATGCCGTGGAACGGCTACAACTACGAGGACTCGATCCTGCTCTCCGAGCGCATCGTGGCCGACGACGTCTTCACCTCGATCCACATCGAGGAGTTCGAGGTCATGGCCCGCGACACCAAGCTCGGACCGGAGGAGATCACGCGCGACATTCCGAACGTCTCGGAGGAAGCGCTGAAGAACCTCGACGAGGCCGGTATCGTCTATATCGGCGCGGAAGTGCAGCCGGGCGACATCCTGGTCGGCAAGATCACGCCGAAGGGCGAAAGCCCGATGACGCCGGAAGAGAAGCTCCTGCGCGCCATCTTCGGCGAAAAGGCCTCGGACGTTCGCGACACCTCCATGCGCATGCCTCCGGGCACCTTCGGCACGGTCGTCGAAGTGCGCGTCTTCAACCGCCACGGCGTGGAGAAGGACGAGCGCGCCATGGCGATCGAGCGCGAGGAGATCGAGCGTCTGGCCAAGGACCGCGACGACGAGCAGGCGATCCTCGATCGCAACGTCTATTCGCGCCTGTCGGACATGCTGGTCGGCAAGGAAGCGATTGCCGGGCCGAAGGGCTTCAAGAAGGGCTCGAAGCTGTCGAAGGACACGCTCGACGAGTATCCGCGCTCGCAGTGGTGGCAGTTCGCCGTGGAGAACGAAAAGCTCCAGAGCGAGCTGGAAGCCCTGCGCGGCCAGTACGACGACTCCAAGAAGGCGCTCGAGCAGCGCTTCATGGACAAGGTCGAGAAGGTGCAGCGCGGCGACGAGATGCCTCCGGGCGTCATGAAGATGGTCAAGGTCTTCGTAGCGGTGAAGCGCAAGATGCAGCCGGGCGACAAGATGGCCGGCCGTCACGGCAACAAGGGCGTGGTGTCGCGCATCGTTCCGGTCGAGGACATGCCTTTCCTCGAGGACGGCACGCATGCCGATATCGTGCTCAACCCGCTGGGTGTGCCGAGCCGCATGAATGTCGGCCAGATCCTGGAAACGCATCTGGGCTGGGCCTGCGCCGGCATGGGCAGGAAGATCGGCGAGCTGATCGACGCCTACAAGGCTGGCGGCGACATCAAGCCGCTGCGCAAGACGCTGGAAAGCTTCATGCCTTCCAACGACCGCAACGAGCCGGTCCGCGACTATGACGACGAGAGCATCATTCGCCTGAGCGAACAGATGCGCCGCGGCGTCTCCATCGCGACTCCGGTGTTCGACGGCGCGCACGAAGCCGACATCAACACCATGCTGCAGCAGGCGGGCCTGCACACCAGCGGTCAGTCGCAGCTTTATGACGGCCGCACCGGCGAGCCGTTCGATCGCAAGGTGACGATGGGCTACATCTATATGCTCAAGCTTCACCACCTGGTGGACGACAAGATCCACGCGCGCTCGATCGGTCCGTACTCGCTCGTCACCCAGCAGCCGCTGGGCGGCAAGGCGCAGTTCGGTGGCCAGCGCTTCGGCGAAATGGAGGTCTGGGCGCTGGAAGCCTACGGCGCCGCTTATACGCTGCAGGAGATGCTGACGGTGAAGTCGGATGACGTTGCCGGACGCACCAAGGTCTACGAGGCAATCGTGCGCGGCGACGATACGTTCGAAGCCGGCATTCCCGAGAGCTTCAACGTTCTCGTCAAGGAGATGCGCTCCCTCGGCCTCAATGTCGAACTGGAGAACACCAAGTTCGAAGACGCTGCCGTGCGGCTGCCCGATGCTGCCGAATAAGGGCGCGGCCGAACAAGGGTAATGGCGCGCCGCGAACAACGTGGCGCGCCCAACAAATTCTCGGCCGGTCAGGCCGGCCAGTCTGCGGGCACTCGGCCCGCGCTCGATGCAAGGGGTTTTCGAGGACCCCGAAAAGGAGAACGGCATGAACCAAGAGGTCATGAATCTCTTCAACCCCCAGGCGCCTGCGCAGGTGTTCGATTCCATCCGGATCTCGCTCGCCAGCCCTGAGAAGATTCTGTCCTGGTCGTTCGGTGAGATCAAAAAGCCGGAGACCATCAACTACCGCACCTTCAAGCCGGAGCGTGACGGTCTGTTCTGCGCGCGCATTTTTGGTCCGATCAAGGACTACGAGTGCCTGTGCGGCAAGTACAAGCGCATGAAGTACAAGGGCGTCATCTGCGAAAAGTGCGGCGTCGAAGTCACGCTGTCGCGCGTCCGCCGCGAGCGCATGGGCCATATCGAGCTCGCCGCCCCCGTCGCCCATATCTGGTTCCTGAAGTCGTTGCCCTCGCGCATCGGCACGCTGCTCGACATGACGCTGAAGGATATCGAGCGCGTCCTCTACTTCGAGAACTACATCGTCACCGAGCCTGGCCTCACCGCGCTGAAGGAGCACCAGCTGCTCAGCGAGGAAGAGTACATGCTGGCCGTCGACGAGTATGGCGAGGACTCTTTCACCGCCATGATCGGCGCCGAGGCCATCCATGACCTGTTGGCCGGCATGGATCTGGAGAAGATCGCCGGCGATCTGCGCTCGGAGCTGGCTTCGACGTCGTCCGAGCTCAAGCAGAAGAAGCTGCTGAAGCGGCTCAAGGTCGTCGAGAACTTCATGGAATCCGGCAACCGTCCGGAATGGATGATCATGAAAGTCGTCCCGGTGATCCCGCCGGACCTTCGCCCGCTAGTCCCGCTGGACGGCGGCCGCTTCGCCACGTCCGACCTCAACGACCTCTATCGCCGCGTCATCAACCGCAACAATCGCTTGAAGCGGCTGATCGAGCTGCGCGCGCCCGGCATCATCGTGCGCAATGAAAAGCGCATGCTGCAGGAGGCCGTCGACGCGCTGTTCGACAACGGCCGCCGCGGGCGCGTCATCACCGGCGCCAACAAGCGTCCGCTGAAGTCGCTGTCCGACATGCTCAAGGGCAAGCAGGGCCGGTTCCGCCAGAACCTGCTCGGCAAGCGTGTCGACTATTCCGGCCGCTCGGTCATCGTGACCGGTCCGGAACTCAAGCTGCATCAGTGCGGCCTGCCGAAGAAGATGGCGCTGGAGCTGTTCAAGCCTTTCATCTATGCCCGCCTCGACGCCAAGGGTTTCTCCTCGACCGTCAAGCAGGCGAAGAAGCTGGTCGAGAAGGAGCGTCCAGAGGTCTGGGATATCCTCGACGAGGTTATCCGCGAGCATCCGGTGCTCTTGAACCGCGCGCCGACGCTGCACCGCCTCGGCATCCAGGCGTTCGAGCCGATCCTGATCGAAGGCAAGGCGATCCAGCTGCATCCGCTGGTCTGCACGGCCTTCAATGCCGACTTCGACGGCGACCAGATGGCGGTCCATGTGCCGCTGTCCCTGGAAGCGCAGCTCGAAGCGCGCGTGCTGATGATGTCGACCAACAACATCCTGCACCCGGCCTCCGGCGCGCCGATCATCGTGCCGTCGCAGGACATGGTTCTCGGTCTCTACTATCTGTCGATCGTCAACCAGAACGAGCCGGGCGAAGGCATGGTGTTCGCCGACATGGGCGAGCTCCAGCATGCGCTGGAGACCAAGGCGGTGACCCTGCACGCCAAGATCAAGGGCCGCTTCCGCACCGTCGATGCCGAAGGCAAGACGGTGTCGAAGATCTATGAAACCACGCCCGGCCGCATGATCATCGGCGAGCTTCTGCCGAAGAACGTCAACGTACCGTACGACATCGCCAACCAGGAGATGACCAAGAAGAACATCTCCAAGATGATCGACACCGTCTACCGCCACTGCGGCCAGAAGGAGACGGTCATCTTCTGCGACCGCATCATGGCTCTCGGCTTTGCGCATGCCTGCCGCGCCGGCATTTCGTTCGGCAAGGACGACATGGTGATTCCGGACACCAAGCTGAAGCTGGTCTCCGATACCGAGGCTTTGGCCAAGGAGTACGAGCAGCAGTACAATGACGGCCTGATCACGCAGGGCGAGAAGTACAACAAGGTGGTCGACGCCTGGGCCAAGTGCTCAGAGAAAGTCGCCGACGAGATGATGGCCCGCATCAAGGCGGTCGAGTTCGAGGAAAACGGCCGTCAGAAGCCGATGAACTCGATCTATATGATGTCGCATTCGGGTGCGCGCGGTTCGCCCACCCAGATGCGCCAGCTCGCCGGCATGCGCGGCCTGATGGCCAAGCCTTCGGGCGAGATCATCGAGACGCCGATCATCTCGAACTTCAAGGAAGGCCTCACCGTGCTCGAGTACTTCAACTCGACCCACGGCGCCCGCAAGGGTCTGGCCGACACCGCCTTGAAGACGGCGAACTCGGGGTACCTGACCCGCCGTCTGGTTGACGTGGCGCAGGACTGCATCGTCAATTCGCTGGATTGCGGCACCGACAAGGGCCTCACCATGCAGCCGATCGTCGATGCCGGCCAGATCGTCGCCTCGGTCGGTCAGCGCGTGCTCGGCCGCACGGCGCTCGACGACATCAACCACCCGGTCTCCGGCGAAGTGCTGGTCAAGGCCGGCAAGCTGATGGACGAGCGTGACGTGGAGCAGATCGAGAAGGCCGGCGTCCAGTCGGTCCGCATCCGCTCGGCGCTGACCTGCGAGGTCAGGACCGGCGTCTGCGCGGTCTGCTACGGTCGCGATCTTGCCCGCGGCACGCCCGTCAATCAGGGCGAGGCCGTCGGCGTCATCGCGGCGCAGTCGATCGGCGAGCCGGGCACCCAGCTCACCATGCGCACCTTCCACATGGGCGGCACCGCGCAGGTGGTGGATTCTTCGTTCCTCGAAGCCTCCTATGAGGGCAAGGTCGAGATCCGCAATCGCAACGTGGTGCGCAACTCCGAAGGTCAGCAGATGGTGATGGGCCGCAACATGGCGGTTCTGATCCTCGACGAGGCCGGCAAGGAACGCGCCACGCACCGCGTCGCCTACGGCTCGCGCATTTTCGTGGATGACGGCGACAAGGTGAAGCGCGGGCAGCGCATCGCCGAGTGGGATCCTTACACCCGGCCGATCCTCACCGAAATCGAGGGCAAGGTGGCGTTCGAGGATCTGGTCGACGGCATCTCCGTTCAGGAGACGGCCGACGAGTCGACCGGCATCACCAAGCGTGAGGTCATCGACTGGCGTTCGACGCCGCGCGGCAGCGACCTGAAGCCGGCGATTGTCGTGCAGGACGCCAAGGGCAAGGTGGGCAAGCTGTCGAAGGGCGGCGATGCACGCTTCCTGCTCTCGGTCGAGGCCATTCTCTCGGTCGAGCCGGGCGCGCATGTCCGTCCGGGCGACGTGCTTGCGCGTATCCCGATGGAAAGCGCCAAGACCAAGGACATCACCGGCGGTCTGCCGCGGGTGGCCGAACTGTTCGAGGCTCGCCGTCCGAAGGATCACGCCATCATCGCCGAGATCGATGGCACGGTCCGCTTCGGCCGCGACTACAAGAACAAGCGCCGCATCATCATCGAGCCGCACGACTCGACGCTGGAGCCGGTCGAGTACCTGATCCCGAAGGGCAAGCCGTTCCATCTGCAGGACGGCGACGTCATCGAGAAGGGCGACTACATCCTCGACGGCAACCCGGCGCCGCACGACATCCTGGCGATCAAGGGCGTGGAGGCGCTTGCGTCCTACCTCGTCAACGAGATCCAGGAGGTCTACCGCCTGCAGGGCGTGTCGATCAACGACAAGCACATCGAGGTGATCGTTCGCCAGATGCTGCAGAAGGTCGAGATCACCACGCAGGGCGACTCGACCTACATTCCGGGCGACCACGTCGACGTGATCGAGCTGGAAGAGGTCAACGAGCGGCTGATCGAGGACGGCAAGAAGCCGGCCGAAGGCCAGCCGGTGCTGCTCGGCATCACCAAGGCCTCGCTGCAGACGCCGTCCTTCATCTCGGCCGCCTCCTTCCAGGAGACGACCAGGGTGCTGACGGAAGCCGCGGTCGCCGGTAAGACCGACATGCTGCAGGGTCTGAAGGAGAACGTCATCGTCGGCCGCCTGATCCCGGCCGGCACGGGCGGCACGATGAGCCAAATAAGGCGCATCGCCAACTCGCGCGACGAGCTCATCATCGACGAGCGCCGCAAGGCTTCGGGTGTCGAGGTCGCCGAGCCGATGCTGACCAACATGGTCAACGCCGCGCAGTAAGCGCGGATGCAATGAGAGAAAGAAAAGGGGCCCGCGTGGCCCCTTTTTTCATTCGGGTTATGAACGAGGAAAAACCATGAGCGCCAGGACCTGGACGGCTGTCGACAACTACATCGTCTCCTCTCTTTTCGATGCGGATCCCACGCTTGACGCGGTGCTTGCGGCCAACCGCGAGCAGGGCCTGCCGGCGATCGACGTCTCGGCCGCGCAGGGCAAATTGCTTTCGCTTCTGGTGCGGATTCGCGGCGCAAGGAAGGTGCTCGAGATCGGCACGCTCGGTGGTTACTCGACCATCTGGATGGCAAGGGGCCTGCCTGCCGATGGCAGAGTAGTGACGCTGGAGCTTGAGCCGCACCATGCCAAGGTCGCGCGTTCGAACTTCGAGCGGGCAGGGGTTTCCGACAAGGTGGATCTGCGGCTCGGGCCAGCTCTTCAATCGCTAGCAGCCTTGGTCAGCGAAAATGCCGGTCCGTTCGACCTGACCTTCATCGACGCCGACAAGCCGAACAACCCGAATTATCTCAGCTGGGCCATGCGGCTGTCGCGCTCCGGAACGGTGATAGTCTGCGACAACGTCATCCGCGACGGCGCCGTGCTTAAGGATGACGGCCGCGACGAAAACGTCGTCGGCGCCCGCGCGGCGTTCTCCTTCATCGGCGGCGAGAAGCGGCTTGACGGCACCGCCATCCAGACCGTCGGCGCCAAGGGCTATGACGGATTTGCGATTGCGATCGTGGACTGACGCCGGCGCTGCACGGGGCTTGCTGTTAATCGAAGAAAGGCTCGACCACATTGCGCTTGCCGAGCATGAAGGCGTCGGCGACGTGCTGGAGCGGGGCCAGGTCGACGTCGGAGATGCCGGCGCGGACAATCTCGGCGAAACGCTTGTAGAGCATCGGATATTCGGCTTCCGGCTCGTCATGGATGATCTTGCCGTCGACGGCGAGCTTTGCGCCGCCGCCCGAAAGCACCATCTTGCCCTTGTCGGTCTCGGCCAGGATGTCCCAGCTCTGCGGACCGGTCTGCAGCCAGTCGAGCTCCATTGTCACCGGGAGCCCGTTCGAGGTGCGGAAGGTGACATGCGCCGCGACCGGCGAGGCGCGGTTCTCGGGGAAGTCGAGCACGGCCGAGGTGATGAACATCGGCGGCAGGATGTGGGTGGCGATCGATAGCGCGTTGATGCCGGGATCGAACACGCCGAAACCGCCCGGCGCCCAGATCCATTCCTGGTTCGGGTGCCAGCGGCGCACGTCTTCCTTCCAGTTGATCGCCGCCGAGTCGATTCTGGCCGAAGCCAGGAAGGCGCGCGCGGCCTCGACCGCCGGCGCGTAGCGCGAATGCCAGCTGGCGAAAAGCGAAACGCCTTTCTTCGCGGCAATCGCCTTCAGGTGCTCGACCTCGCTGACGGTGGCGCCCGGCGGCTTCTCCATGAAGACGTGCTTTCCGGCCTCGAGCGCGGTACGCGCGGCGTCATAGCGGAACTGCGGCGGCATGCAGAGCGAGACGGCTTCCAGGCCCGGCTCGGCCTTAAGCATCGCCTCGATCGTCGGATAGTTCGGGATGCCGTCCACCTTGCCGTGGCGGCTGGCGGCGGCCGCAAGCCGATAACTGCTGTCCTTGGCCAGTGCCGGAAGATGCTGGTCGCGGACGATCTTTCCCACGCCGACGATACCGATCCTGATGGGGTTGCTGGTCATTGGGACTCCGAGGGATGGAAGAAGTAGGTGTTCTTAGGCAGGACAACGGTGCCCGGCAAGCCTGGACGAAATCGTGATCTCGCGATTCCCGTCCGGGATCAGCTCGGCTCGTCGAAGGTAACGATCGAGACTTCGCCCTCGAGCGCGCCCTGATAGGCGGACAGATG
>NZ_RZSV01000142.1:0-14968 GCF_004023205.1 Mesorhizobium sp. M1A.F.Ca.IN.020.03.2.1
GCGCCGGGCTGCTGCCGGATCAGAAGGCGGCACTTGTCGACGAACTGCGCGCCAGGGGCGCCGGCATCGCCATGGCCGGCGACGGCGTCAACGATGCGCCGGCGCTTGCCGGAGCCGATGTCGGCATCGCCATGGGCACCGGCGCCGACGTCGCGGTCGAAAGCGCCGGCATCACGCTGGTCAAGGGCGATCTCAACGGCATCGTCAGAGCCCGCACACTGGCCCAGGCGACGATCCGCAACATTCGCCAGAACCTGTTCTTCGCCTTCCTCTACAACGTGCTCGGCGTGCCGGTCGCCGCCGGAGTGCTCTACCCGCTCACCGGTATGCTTCTGTCGCCGATGATCGCAGCGGCGGCGATGAGCCTGTCGTCGGTCTCGGTGATCGGCAACGCGCTGCGGCTGAGAACGTTGAAACTCTGAGCGACGCCCCCAAATACGACATTCCATTCAACAGGAGATATTGGATGACCTTGGCCAAGAAGATTGTGCTGCTGCTGATGGCGGCGGGAATGCTGATCGCGGTGTTCCTCGAAAGCGTGCCCGCGCAATCGGACGAAATGAAGCACGACATGTTCGGGATGGCCATGGGCGCGGACAGCCCCGCAACCGCTGGCTACAAGGCGGCCATGGACAAGATGCACAAGGACATGATGCTCAACTACACCGGCAATGCCGATGTCGATTTCGTCCGCGGCATGATCCCGCATCACCAGGGAGCCATCGACATGGCCAAGGTGGTGATCGCCAACGGCAAGGACCCGGAAATCCGCAAGCTCGCCGAGAACGTCGTCAAGGCGCAGGAAGCCGAGATCAAAAAAATGCAGGATTGGCTTGCCAAGCATCCGGTGAACTAGTTCCCCGCGCCGGAAATCCCGGACGAAGGCGAGGACTTCGGCCTGGATTTTCGGCCATGCTTGTGCTGCGATCCAGCCTCACGCGGAGCGGGCCATGTCTTCTAAAATCAGAACCACTTTCCTGCCGTCAGGCGAAGCCGTTCCGGTGCTGGGTCAAGGCACGTGGAAGATGGGTGAGGACGGCCGGCGCCGCGCCGACGAGGTCGCGGCGCTGAGGCTTGGGCTGGATCTCGGCATCACGCTTATCGATACGGCGGAAATGTATGCCGGCGGCGGCGCCGAGGAGGTGGTGGCGGAAGCCATCGCCGGACGCCGCGACGAGACTTTTCTGGTTTCCAAGGTACTGCCGTCCAACGCCTCGCGCGCCGGCGTCAAGCGGGCCTGCGAGAACAGTCTGAAACGGCTCGCCACCGACCGCATCGACCTCTATCTGCTGCACTGGCCGGGCAGCGTGCCGCTGTCGGAAACGATCGGAGCCTTCGAGGCCTTGAAGGCGGCCGGCAAGATCCGCCATTGGGGCGTCAGCAATTTCGATACCGACGAGATGGAGGAACTGGTCGGCCTACCCTCCGGCGCCCACGTCCAAACCAACCAGGTCCTCTACAATCTCTCTCGGCGCGGTCCGGAATTCGACCTCGCGCCCTGGAGCCTTGAGCGCGGCATCCCGCTGATGGCCTATTCGCCGGTCGAGCAGGGCGCGCTGGCGCGCAACGCCAGACTCGACGCCGTTGCCGCCCGCCACAACGCCACCGCCGCGCAGATCGCGCTTGCCTGGGTAATGACGCAGAAAGGCGTCGTTGCCATCCCGAAGGCCAGCCGGCAGGAGCACGTCCGCCAGAATGCTGCGGCGCTCGACATCGTCCTGACGGCGGAAGACCTTGCCGAACTTGACCGCGCCTTCCCGCCGCCGACGCGCAAGCGCGGGCTGGAGATGATCTAGGCGCGCTGGCAATGACGCTGGAAAGCCTTATTTCGCCGCCAGCCCCTTCAGCCTGTAGAGCGCCTCCAGCGCCTCCCTTGGCGTCATCTCGTCCGGATTGATCGCGCCCAGTGCTTCGCCCAGGACATCGTTCTTCGCCGGCTTCGGCGCTTCGCGCTTCACCGCCACCGAAAACAGCGGCAGATCGTCGACCAGCCGGTTGGTCTTGCCGGAAACTTCGCCTTCCTCGAGCTGGTGCAGCACTTGCTTGGCGCGCGCCACCACCGCTTCCGGCAGTCCGGCGAGCCGAGCCACCTGCACGCCGTACGAACGGTCGGCGGCACCCTTGCCGACCTCGTGCAGGAAGACGACGTCGCCTTCCCATTCCTTGACCCGCATGGTGACGTTGGAGAGCCGCGAAAGCTTGCCGGCCAGCGCCGTCATCTCGTGGAAATGCGTGGCGAAGATCGCACGACAACGGTTCTTCTCATGCAGATATTCGACCGCCGCCCAGGCGATCGACAGACCGTCGAAGGTCGCGGTGCCGCGGCCGATCTCGTCAAGGATGACCAGTGCCCGCTCCCCCGCCTGGTTCAGGATCGCCGCGGTCTCGACCATCTCGACCATGAAGGTCGAGCGGCCGCGCGCGAGATCGTCCGAGGCGCCGACGCGCGAGAACAGCCGGTCGACGACACCGATATGGGCGCTTTCGGCCGGCACGAAGGAGCCGGTCTGGGCAAGGATGGCGATCAGCGCGTTCTGCCTCAGGAAGGTCGACTTGCCGCCCATGTTCGGGCCGGTGAGCAGCCAGATGGCGCCGGCCTTTGCCCCGTTTTCAGGCGAGAGGTCGCAGTCATTGGCGACGAACGGACCTTCGCCTGATCGCCTGAGCGCCTGTTCGACCACCGGGTGGCGGCCGCCGGCAATCTCGAAGGCGAGGCTGGAATCCACGACCGGCCGGCACCAGCCCTCGCTTTCGGACAGCAGCGCCAAGGCCGACGATACGTCGAGGACTGCAAGTGCCTCGGCCCCGGCGCGGATGCTGTCGGCCTCGCTCACCACTTCCGCCGTCAGCCGGTCGAAGGTGGCAAGCTCGATGCTCAGCGCCTTATCGGCGGCATTGGCGATCTTCGATTCCAGCTCCGCCAGTTCCGTCGTGGTGAAGCGCATGGCGTTGGCCATGGTCTGGCGATGGATGAAGCGCGCCTTCGCAGCGTCGCTGCCGGTCATGATCGAATGATGGTTGGCCGTCACCTCGATATAGTAGCCGAGCACATTGTTGTGCCGGATCTTCAGCGAGCGGATGCCGGTCTCTTCGATCAATGAGCGCTCCAGCCCGGCGATCACCTTTCGCGACTCATCGCGCAACGCCCGCATCTCGTCGAGTTCGGCATTGTAGCCTGATCGCACGAAGCCGCCGTCGCGCCTGATGAGCGGCAATTCGTCGTCGAGCGCCTCGCCGAGATGGCGGGCGAGCGCCTTGGGCAAGCCATGGATCGCCGCGAGCGCCGCGGCGAGTTCGGCGGGGAGCGCCGTCGTCGCAAACAGTGCGGCGATCGCGCCCGCGGCCTCGAAGCCGGCGCTGAGCGCGCCAAGGTCGCGCGGGCCGCCGCGGTGGAGCGCCAGCCTGGAGAGCGCCCTCGGCATGTCGGCGACACTTTTCAGGCTCGTTCGCAATCCCTGGCAAAGCCGCGCTTCGGCGCGAAAGAACGACACCGAATCCAGCCTAGCGGAAATCAATGCCGGGTCGGTCAGCGGCGCCATCAGCCGGTCGGCGAGCAGTCTCGCCCCGCCCCCGGTCACGGTCCGGTCGATCGCCTTGAACAGCGAGCCCTCGCGGCTGCCGGATAGCGTGCGCAGGAGTTCCAGATTGGCGCGCGTCGCCGGGTCGATGAAAAGCGTCGAGCCGTTCTCCTCGCGCTCGGGCCGCGACAGCGGCGGCCGTTCGGCCTTCTGCGTCTTCTCGACATAGGCGATGGCGCCCGAGATCGCCGACAGCTCGGCACGCGAAAAAGTGCCGAAACTGTCCGGGGTCGCCACCTCGAAGAAGCGGGCTATGCGGCCCGTGGCCGATGCCGAATCGAACAAAGATGGCGGCTGCGGGTTGGCGATCCGGCCGAGCACGTCGAAGACCGGCCGCAGCTCCGCGTCATGGAACACCGGCTCGGCGACGATCAGCTCGCGCGGATCGACGCGGAAAATGTCGGCAAGCAGCCGTTCGGCCGAGGTTTCAGCCACCCGAAACGCGCCCGTCGAGATGTCGATCCAGGCAAGCGCGAAACTGCCTTGGCTGGCTGCATTGCCGCCCTTCACTCGCCCCAGCGCCATCAGGAAGCTCGACTCCGAGGGTGCAAGCAGCTTGTCCTCGGTGATGGTGCCCGGCGTGACCAGCCGCACCACGTCGCGGCGCACCACCGATTTCGAGCCACGCTTCTTGGCTTCCGCCGGGTCCTCGATCTGCTCGCACACGGCAACGCGGAAGCCCTGCGCGATCAGCTTCTGCAGATAATCGTCCGCCGCATGCACCGGCACGCCGCACATCGGGATGTCGTGGCCCTGGTGCTTGCCGCGCCGCGTGAGCACGATGCCGAGCGCCTGGCTCGCCTTTTCGGCGTCGTCGAAGAACAGCTCGTAGAAATCGCCCATGCGGTAGAACAGAAGCGAATCCGGGTTCGCCGCCTTGATCTCGATATACTGCTCCATCATCGGTGTGACGCCGCCCATGGTGGGCGCCGGCGTCGTCGTTTCCTGGGCGTCGGTATCGGTCGGCATGTGCATGTTCATGCCCGAACGCTAGCAGATGTGGCAGGGCGGTTTAATGCCGGAGGCTCGAAAAGCAGGGGAAAGCGCGAGCCATGCTGCCAGCTCGCCGTCAATCGGTCCGCCGCATTGCCGGCCTTCTGTGTTGAAGCAGCTTCGCCCGGCTTGTCGGTTTACAGTCGCCGCGTGTAGCCTTAATCGGTGGGAACCATAAGCAAGCAGCCGTCCCAAGCGGTGCCGCACAGGCGAGGAAATCAAAAGCATCATGGCCAGGAAAACCGAAAGCAGCGGGCCCTCCGTCAGCGCGCAGGAGGCGCTCGAATTCCACGCCATGGGTCGGCCGGGCAAGCTGGAGATCGTCGCCACCAAGCCGATGGCCACGCAACGCGATCTGAGCCTCGCCTATTCGCCGGGCGTCGCCGTTCCTGTGCGCGCAATCGCGGAGGATCCAAGCCGCGCCTTCGACTATACGACGCGCGGCAACATGGTCGCCGTCATCTCCAATGGCACCGCAATCCTCGGTCTTGGCAATCTCGGCGCCCTGGCTTCGAAGCCGGTCATGGAAGGCAAGTCGGTGCTGTTCAAGCGCTTCGCCGATGTCGATTCGATCGACCTCGAGGTGGCCACCGAGGACGCCGACGAATTCATCAACTGCGTGCGCTTCCTCGGACCTTCCTTCGGCGGCATCAATCTCGAGGACATCAAGGCGCCGGAATGCTTCATCATCGAGCAGCGGCTCCGCGAGTTGATGGACATCCCCGTCTTCCACGACGACCAGCACGGCACCGCCATCATCTCGGCCGCCGGGCTGATCAACGCGCTGGAGATCACCGGCCGCGACATGAAGACCACCAAAATGGTCTGCAACGGCGCGGGCGCAGCGGGCATCGCCTGTATCGAATTGATGAAGGCGATGGGTTTTTCGCCGGAAAATATCATCCTGTGCGATACCAAGGGCGTGGTCTTCCAGGGCCGCGCCGAAGGCATGAACCAGTGGAAGTCGGCGCATGCGGTCAAGACCGAGGCGCGCTCCCTCGCCGAGGCGCTTGACGGCTGCGACGTCTTTCTCGGGCTCTCCGCCAAGGGCGCGCTGACCCCCGCCATGGTGCAGTCGATGGCCAAGAACCCGATTATCTTCGCGATGGCCAATCCGGATCCGGAGATCACGCCCGAGGAAGTGGGCGAGATCCGCACCGACGCCATCATGGCCACCGGCCGCTCGGATTACCCGAACCAGGTCAACAATGTGCTGGGCTTTCCCTACATCTTCCGCGGCGCGCTGGATGTTAGGGCCACCACCATCAATGACGAGATGAAAATCGCCGCCGCACGCGCCCTCGCCGAGCTGGCGCGCCAGGACGTGCCCGACGACGTCGCCGCCGCCTATCAGGGCAACCGGCCGAAATTCGGCCCCAACTACATCATCCCGGTGCCCTTCGATCCGCGCCTGATCTCGGCGATCCCGCTTGCCGTGGCCAGGGCCGCGATGGAGTCCGGCGTCGCCCGCAAGCCGATCCTCGATCTCGACCGCTACGCGCATGAGCTCTCCGCCCGCCGCGATCCGATCGCCTCGACCTTGCAGCGCATCTACGACCGCGTCCGCCGCCAGCCCAAGCGCATCGTCTTCGCCGAAGGCGAGGAGGAGCAGGTGATGCGCGCCGCCGTCTCCTATGTGAACCAGAGGCTGGGCACGGCGATCCTGCTCGGCCGCGACGACGTCATCAAGGAGAATGCCCGCAACGCCGGCATCGAACTCAACAAGCAAGGCCTCGAGATCATCAATGCCAGGCTGTCGCGCCGCAATGGGATCTACACCGACTATCTCTACGAACGCATGCAGCGCAAGGGCTACCTGTTCCGCGACTGTCAGCGCCTGATCAACAACGACCGCAACCATTTCGCCGCCTGCATGGTGGCGCTGGGCGACGCCGACGGCATCGTCACCGGCGTGACCCGCAACTATTCCACCGCGCTCGACGACGTGCGCCGCGTCATCGACGCCAAGCCAGGCCACCGCGTGATCGGCGTTTCGATCGTGCTGGCAAGGGGTCGCACCGTGCTGGTTGCCGACACCGCCGTGCACGACATGCCGAATGCCGAGCAGATCGCCGACATCGCCGAGGAGGCGGCCGGCTTTGCCCGCCGCATGGGCTACGAGCCGAGGATTGCCATGCTCGCCTACTCCACCTTCGGTCATCCGCAGGGCGAGCGCTCCGAGCGGGTGCAGGAGGCGGTGCGCATCCTCGACAAGCGCCGCGTCGACTTCGAATATGACGGCGAGATGGCCGCCGACGTGGCGCTGAACCCGCGCGCCATGGCGCAGTACCCGTTCATCAGGCTGACCGGTTCGGCCAATGTGCTGGTCATGCCCGCCTTCCACTCGGCCTCGATCTCGACCAAGATGCTGCAGGAACTCGGCGGCTCGACCGTCATCGGCCCGCTGCTGGTCGGTCTGAACAAGCCGGTGCAGATCGTCTCGCTCAACGCCAAGGACTCAGACATCGTCAACATGGCGGCGATCGCGGCCTATACGGCGGGGAATTGACGGGCGGCCGCCGCGCCCCGCCCTTTGCCGAACTCAAAAGCAAAAAGGCCCGTGGCGATGCCGCGGGCCTTTCTGTTTGGGTCGCAGCTTTCGATCAGAAATTGCGCTGGAAGCGGACGATGCCGCCGACGCTGTCCTTCTTGTCGGCCTTGGTCCAGTTGCCGAACGGAGTGCCGTCGTAGAAGTGGCCGAAGTGGTTCCAGTCGACTTCGGTCGTGATCGTGTAGCCCGGCACGATGGTGTAGGCGACGTTCGCCGCCAAAGCGTAGTTCTTGTCGTCGTCGGCCGAAGCCTGGAGATTGAACGCCGTCTTGTCGTTGAACTTGTAGGTGCCGCCGCCCCAGACGGCCCAATTGCCGCCCCACGGCTTGTATAAGCCGCGACCGCTGGCATCGATGGCGTTGCCGGCATTGTCATTGAGGTTGTCGTCGGTGCCGTAGCCGCCCATGACGAACAAAGTCAGTTCCTTGCTGACATTGACGTCCAAGCGAACCTTGCCGGCGACTTCCTCGTAATTGCTGTCATAGGCGACGACGCCGGTGATCGCACCCCAGTCGCCCTTGTACTTCAAGCCGCCGACGACGTGAGGAACGTAGCTGTCGATCGTGCCGGTCACGCCGGAGCCCTCTTCGAGCGAGATGACGCCCGAGAAGCCGCCGTCCACATCGAAGTAGTAGCTGACGACGTTGGTGTCCTTGACGCCGTACGGAATGATCGTGTCCTGGATGACATTGCCCGCGTAACCGATGAACTGGTCATAAGGCGTTTCGTCCTTACCGACGCGCAGGCCGCCGAGCTGGATCCAGGCGAAATGCAGGTCGGGCGCCTTGTTGGCAGCGGGGTTGGTGTCAACCTCACCGTTGGAGGTGACCAGGTTCTTGTCACCGAAGTTGAAGCGCGTTTCGGTGTAGGTCTTCAACGTGCCGAGCTCTCGCGCAGCATTTCGATGGGGACGCGGCCATCCAGTTCGGGGCAGGGATGAGCGAGCCAGAACCAGGCCAATCTCGGATTGGTGATGGCCGCCAACACCTCGCTTATGCCGGGGGCCGGCCTGCCGTCGATGAACTGGGCGAGCGGGAAGACATGCTTGCGGCCGCCTTTGCGCAGCGCGACGACCTCAGCGCGCCTTTGCCAGCGGTGCAGCGTCGAGCGAGGTATACGGAACTTCTCTTCCAGATAGGTCGACCCGGCGACCTCGCCGGCCCAGTCTTCGATCAGCATCGACTGCAGCTCGGAGACCCGCTCGGCAAAGGGCCGCGGGATGGGCTTGCCGGCCCCGATCTTCGGATTTTCGTCCCTGCTGCCTGCGTCGCGCGGCTCGGCGCGCGCGATCTTCTCCGCCATCGCGCGGAAGAATTCGGAGGCGAGCCCGGTCCAGCTGCCCTTGAAGGAGGTGATGGCAAGCCGCTGCGCCTGCGGCAGGAACGGAAGGGCGGCGGCAACACCGCCGGCCATCGCGGTGGCGCAGATCAGCGCCTCCGCGTCCTTTAGGACGCCATGCTGCATCAAAGCCTGTCGCACAGCCTCGGCCACAAGTCCGGCCAAGGCGTCTTGCGAAGTTCCTTCAGGCGGATTCTGAAATCTGGTCATGCATCTGTCTTGCGGGGCCGCGCTTCTCCCAAACTGGGCCGTCGTTGAACGGCTACAGCGGAAAGCGGCTATCGCAATGGTGACGGACGCAGCGACCGTGAAGGTTGCTGTCTTGCATTTTTGACACCCCAACTGCTGCGGGCGCCCGAAATGTCAGTCGCGGAACGCCCAATGTGCCTCTAGGAGCGATCTATGACAGCGGCGCGACAGCCGGGTTCATTTGGCGCCCGACCGGGATGACGCCGCGGAACTAAAGCAGGCCCGCCTGTTCCGCTTCGCGGCGCAGATTCTGGCGCGGTCGCGGGCCGATCTGCTGGATCACCAGCCCGGCCGCCAGCGAGCCGAGGTCGCCGCACCCCTGGAGGCTGCGTCCGGTCGTGTATCCATAGAGGAAACCGGCGGCATAAAGGTCGCCCGCGCCGGTCGTGTCGACCAGTTCCTTGATTGTGGTCGCATGAATAGTGACGGTCTCGTCGCCGCGCACGATCACCGAGCCCTTTTCCGAGCGAGTAACGGCGGCGATCTTGCAATCTTTGCGTATCGCCGCCAGCGCGTCCTCGAAGGAAGCGGTCTGGTAGAGCGACTTGATCTCGTGGCTGTTGGCGAAGACGATGTCGACCGTGCCGGAGCGCATCAGATCGAGGAACTCGTCGCGGTAGCGGTCGACGCAGAAAGAATCCGACAGCGTCATCGACACTTCGCGCCCCGCCGCATGCGCCAGCCTCGCGGTCTGCCGGATCGCTTCCTTGGCGCGCGGCGGATCCCACAGATAACCCTCGAAATAGGTGACCTTGGCGCCGGCCGCCTTGTCGGCCTCGACGTCCTCCGGCCCCAGCTCGACGCAGGCGCCGAGATAGGTGTTCATCGAGCGCTCGCCGTCCGGCGTGACGAAGATCATCGAGCGAGCCGTCGGCGGCTCGCCTTGCAGTGGCTTGGTGTCGAAGGCCACGCCCTGGGCGCGGATATCATGGCTGTAGATGTCGCCGAGCGCATCGTTCGACACCTTGCCGAAAAAGGCGGCGCGGCCGCCGAAGCTCGCCACGCCCGCCGCCGTGTTGCCGGCGCTACCGCCTGAAGCTTCGATCGCCGGTCCCATGCGGCTGTAGAGGAGCTCCGCGCGCCTGGTGTCGATGAGGTTCATCGCGCCCTTGATGATGCCGTTGGTTTCCAGAAAGGCCTCGTCGCATTGCGCGATGATGTCGACAATGGCATTGCCGATGCAAAGCACGTCATATTCCGGCATCAATGTCTCCGCCAACGACTGTCCGGCTTTCTGCCACGCCGGCCGCGCGCGGGTCTAGCGGCTCGCAGCCGCTTTGCCTACCCCGAAAATCGGCACCGGTTTCCGCTTCGCCGACTTCCGGCCCGGTTGCTGCGGCAGCCGTCGCGCCGAACTGGACCATATCGTTAGAGGCGACGGCGGCTATGGTTGGAGCGTCATCGAAACATCTAAGCCGCGGTGTGAGCTAGAACGGGCCGTCGAAACAGGCTGAAAGCGCGAAATCCCATGTCCGATAAGACCGAGATGACGACCGAGCTGGCGCTGCTTGGCCTGCTGGCGGTGTTGTGGGGTGCCTCCTACACCTTCATCAAGATCGGCGTCGAGACGATCCCGCCAGTGACCTTCATCGCCGGGCGCACGCTGATCGCCGGCGGCATTCTGCTTGGCCTCATCCGCTGGCGCGGCCTTGTCATGCCGCGGGAGGTGGTCATGTGGCGGCGCTTCATGTTCCAGGCCTGCCTCAACAGCGTCATCCCGTTCACGCTGATCGCCGCCGCCGAACGTTCGATCGACGCCGGCCTTGCCACGATCCTCAACGCGACGTCGCCGATCTTCACCTTTCTGCTGACGGCGCTGATCACCCGCCACGAGCCGGTGACATTGCGCAAGCTGGTCGGCGTCGGCGCCGGCATCGCCGGCATTTGCCTGATCGTCGGCACCGAGGCGCTTGGCGGCATCGGCCATCAGCTCTGGGCGCAGCTTGCGGTCGTCGCAGCCACCGTCTGCTATGCCGGTGCCGCCATCTTTGGCCGAAACTTCAGAGGTCTGGATCCTATGGTGCCGGCCGCCGGCTCGATGGTCTGCGGCGCCGCGATCCTGATCCCCTTGAGCCTCGTCTTCGACCGGCCCTGGACGTTGACGCCGTCGACGGAATCGATCCTGGCGCTCTTCGGGCTTTCGGTCTTCTCCACCGCGCTCGCCTTTTCGATCTTCTTCCGGCTCATCCACACGCTGGGCTCGGTCGGCACCACTTCGCAGGCCTATCTGCGCGTGCCGATCGGCGTCGGCATCGGCGCCGTCTTTCTGGGCGAAAGCCTCGGGCCGAGCGCCTGGTTCGGCATGGGCTTCGTCGTCGTTGGCGTCGCGGCCATGACCATTCCGGCCAGACAGGCCAAGCTTGCGCAATAATGCATGTCGCCCAAAAGTGCATGGCGGTTTTGGGAGAACGACATGCATCGAGACAAAACCTAAGGCGCGTCGACGCGACGCGCTTAGTTGCGCCGCTTAGCAAGCCCGCCTATCTCGGGATCGTCGCTCCTCTGTAAGGGCTTGGACCTGCCGTGATCCTCGACGCCGCCCGCGCCGCCGCCAGCCGGCTGTTCTCACCTGAATTCCGCTCCGTCTTTCTGAAGACGCTGGGCCTGACGCTGCTCGCCTTGGTGGCGCTGTGGTTCGGCATCGAGAGCCTGCTCGAATGGCTGGCATGGCCGTGGCTGCAGGCATTTGTGCCCGGCCTGCCGTCCTGGGCAGGATGGCTGAGCGGCATCATCGCCGGCATCCTGTTGACAATGGGCATGGCGCTGCTCGTGGCACCCGTGACGGCGATCGTCGCAGGGTTGTTCCTCGACGATATCGCCGAGGTGGTCGAGCGCACCGACTATCCCGGCGATCTGCCCGGCCGCGCCGTGCCGGTGCTGCAGTCGCTGGCGCTGGCGATAAAATTCTTTGGCGTCGTGATCCTCGGCAACATCGTCGCCCTACTGCTGCTCCTCGTGCCGGGCATCAACCTCGCCGCCTTCTTCATCGTCAACGGCTATCTGCTGGGTCGCGAATTCTTCGAGTTCGCCGCCATGCGCTTCCGCCCCGAGGCTGAAGCCAAGGCGCTGCGCCGGAAGTATGCGGGCACGGTATTCCTGGCCGGACTGCTGATCGCGGTCTTCCTTGCCGTGCCGCTGCTCAACCTTTTGACCCCGCTCTTTGCCGCCGCCATGATGGTGCGTCTGCACAAGGCGGTTTCGGCGCGGGACCCGGTCCAGCCCAATTCCAGGAAAAGCGCGTAGCGGTTTTCCGTCCGGAAATGCGCAACAAGGGGATAGAGCGGTTCGGTGTTTCCGTGAAACGCTGAACGCTCTAATCCTGCTCGGTACCGCCCCCGCGGAACAGCGCCTGCAGCTTGCCGAACGGCATCGCCGAACGGGTGAAGCCGAAGGTGCCGTCCTGCTGGATTTCCCGCGCAGCGGTTTCCAGCATGCCAAAGGCGAAATTCGTCAGCCATGGCCCGAGCGAGACGCGTTTGGCCCCGGCCGCGGCAAGGTCGGCCACGGTGAAGCCGGGCCGCGCCATGACATTGACCGGCTTGCTGACCGCGGAGCAGACCGTCCGCACGGTGTCGATGTCGCTCAGGCCCGGCGCGTAGAGCACGTCGGCGCCGGCTTTCTCGAAAGCCTGCAGACGCTTGATCGTGTCGTCGAGATCGGTCTTGCCCCAAAGGAAATTCTCGGCCCGCGCGGTGAAGAGGAAATCGTGCTTCAAGGCGCGCGCCGCCTCGGCGGCCGCGGCGACGCGTTCGACTGCATGCGAGAACTCGTAGATTGGATACTCTAGATCGCCCGTATGGTCCTCGATCGAGCAGCCGGCAAGGCCCGCGGCTTCCGCCGCGAAGATGGTTTCTGCGGCCTGCTCGGCGCTGTCGCCCTTGCCGCGCTCGAGATCAGCCGAAACCGGCAGGTCGGTTGCCGCCGTCACTTCGCGGCAATGGTGGATCATGGCCTCGAACGTCACGGCGCCGTCGGGCAGGCCGCGCGAGAAGGCGAAGCCGGCGCTGGTCGTGGCCAGCGCCTTGAAGCCGAAGGAAGCCAAAAGCTTAGTGGTGCCGACATCCCAGGGATTGGGCATGACGAAGGTCGAGGCGTGCAGATCGCGAAAAATCTTGCCCTTGTCCATGGCGGGTCCTCAATCATGGGTCGTGCCGGGAATTTATCGCGGTCGCCCCGCTCGGGCAAACGAATGCGCTCGGCTCAGAAGCGTTTCTCGTTCTCTGCTGACAACCGTTTGAGGGCGTCTGAACCCGCCACGTAGCGCGACGTTTTCTTATCCCAATGATAGATGGCTGAAATGTCCTTCGAGGACGCCTCGGGCGCCTCATCGTCGCAGCTTTCGCCGCTTGGTATCGTGGCGTCGGTCACCGTCACCTTGACGGCTTCATGCGGCCGGCCGTCGGCAACGGCCTTAAAAGCGATGTCCTGCTTGCGGCTGTAGGTGCATAGCCTTTCATCGAACGTGTAGATCATGTCGATCAGTTCGAACTTGTCGTTGCGCACCATGATCAACGGCGTGATCACATAGCCCTGGCTCGAATTGAAATGCGTGCTCATGGTGATGAGGATATCGTCACCGGCGCCGACCGACAGTTTGTTCGGTTCGCGAAAATAGGTGCTGCGATCGACGGCGACATTGACCGCGTCGAGCAGCGCCGGCTTGCCGCCGGTCAGATCGTAGAGCGCCAGCATCGCATAGCCCTCGGCGCTGTCGGGAGAGTCGCCGAGATCGAACAACATGGTCAGCCGGTCCTTGCCGCCGGCCTTGATGGCCAGCACCGCAGCATTGGGCAGGCTTGATGTCTCAGGCGGCGAGCCACCGCTGTCCGGACCGGCGACATGGCGCATTTCGATCGGCAAGCCGCCGTGGTAGAAGCCATCGGCGTTCAACGCCAGATCGGGGATGACCATCCTGGCCAGATCGAGATAGGTGACGTCCTTGTGGCCCGGGATGGCGCTGGCAAAGTCCGGAAAGCTGACATTTTCCGCGCTCGCCGGGCCCCAAAACCATAACAGAAGCACAAGAGCGAGGGCGAGGCGAAGCAGGGTGAATTTCATGGGGTGGGAGCCGCCGGCTGTTTGACGGCTGCACGCTAGCACGGAAGATTTCGCCGCACAGCCCGGAGCAATTCCAGGAAGAATGTGAACCAGTTTTCCGTCCGGAATTGCGTAAACTAAATCATAGAGCGGGTCGGCAATTCGACGAAAGCGGAACCGCTCCAGTGTCCGATCAAAGGATCGGCACCAGTCCTGCGAGGTCCCGCATGTCGTCGAACAGGATCCCGCCGGCGCCCGCCAGCCCGTCGCGGTCCGAGAATGGATCGGCGTGATAGGAAAACACGCGCATGCCGGCGGCAATGCCGGCCTGGGTGCCGGCGACGCTGTCCTCGATGACGATGCAGTCGACCGGCGCGAAGCCCATCGTCTTTGCCGCATGCAGGAAGAGGTCCGGGAACGGCTTGCCGCGCCCGACCATGGTCGAGGAAAACATGGCGTGCTCGAACAGCGGCAACAAGCCGGTCTGCCCGAGCGTGATATGCATCTTCGAAACCCGCGCCGACGAGGCGACGCAATAGGCAATACCGGCGGCGCGCACCTTTTCGATGAAATCGCGCACGTGAGGGATCGCCTCGACGCCATGCGCGAATAGATCCGGCAGGCCGGCGTTCCAGCGTTCGACGAAGTCGGCGCCGAGCCGGGCCTCGGTCGCCTCTTCGATCTCTTTCTGCACCGAGGCCATGCTGCGGCCCGAGAAGATCTTGCGGCAATATTCGAATGTGGTTTGAAAGCCCGCTTCACAAAGCCAGTCGGCGAGGCGCCGATTGGCAAGGTTCTCGGTGTCGACCAGAACCCCGTCGCAATCGAAGATGACCAGTTTTGGGACGTGCATTTATGCGGTGCCGGTCGATCCGAAACCGCCGGCGCCGCGCGCCGTGCCGCCGGCGAGCGCCCGTTCTTCGCTGGCCACCTGCGTGACTGCCGCAAACACGATCTGCGCGATCCGCATGCCGCGCGTCACCGCGAAGTCCTCATCGCCAAGATTGACGAGCAGCACTTTCACCTCGCCGCGGTAATCGCTGTCGATGGTGCCGGGCGTGTTGAGCACGGTCAGCCCATGTTTGAAGGCGAGGCCGGAGCGCGGCCGCACCTGGCCTTCCATGCCTTCCGGGATTTCCACGATCAGCCCGGTCGGCACCAGCGCGCGTTTTCCGGGCAGGATAAGCAGCGGCCGGTCTTCCGGCACCGCGGCTCGCAGGTC
>NZ_RZSV01000143.1:0-14875 GCF_004023205.1 Mesorhizobium sp. M1A.F.Ca.IN.020.03.2.1
GGGTAGCTGAAGCACCGGCCGAAGGGGGCGGAATGGGCACCGCCGCCACCCAAAGATAATCTTCCCACGCCAAGATTAAATTACGCGATCGCGGTAGGAGATTTCCTAGGAACCTGCCGTACCGGCGACGAAGGCCCGGACGTGGGCGACGAACTCGTCGAAGGCCGGCTCGCCCTCAAGCAGGATGTGGTTTTGGCTTTCCAGCTCGAGGAAGCTGGCGCCGGGAATGCCTGCCGCCATGGTGCGGCCGGACTCGACCGGGGCAACATTGTCTTCCCGCGCGTGCAGCACCAGGGTCGGCACCCGCACTTTTTCGAGCAGCTCGCTGACATCGATCACGGAAAAGGCGGTCTGCAGGCGCCAGGCGTCGTCCGGCAAAACCGTGCGCCGCATCAGATCGTCCATCCAGGCGAAATGTTCGTGCGTGGCGCCGGGGATGAACATGGAGCAGAAGGCTTGGCGGAACATCGGGTTCGACTTGCCCCAGCTCTCGCGCATCAGCGTCGATACGGCCTCGCGCGTGGCGATCTCGCCGGGGTCGCCGCGCGCCCGCCAGCCTTTGACGTAGCCGCCGTAGAGGATCATGCCCGAGACTTTCTCGGGGTGGCGTATGGCATAGGCGATCGAAACCGCGCAGCTCTGCGACAGACCAAGAAGCGTGAAGCGATCGAGCCCCGCGGCCTCGACGACGCATTCGAGATCCGACACCATCGTGTCGAACGAGACGTCGGCCACGTGGCGTTGCGACAGGCCATTGCAGCGCTCGTCGTAGCGCACCAACTGGTTCCGGCGTGACAGTTCCCTCATCCAGTGCCGCCAGATCGGGCTGTCCCAGTCGAAGGTCAGATGCGACATCCAATGCGCGGCGCGCAGGATGGGCGGGCCGCTGCCGGTCTTGGCAAAAGCAAGCCTTGTGCCGTCGCGAGCCCGGCAGAAATGGACGGCGCGGCCGGGATCCTGCGCGGGCGTCGGGCGGTTGGCAAGCTGAGTGGAAGGTGATTGCATCTGGGCCACGTCCGTGGCGCCGCGTTGCGCGGAGCGTCCCGTCGGCTGGGCGGCTGCCGCCCTCACCTTCTCTTCCAGCGCCGCGATCTCTTCCGCCAGGCCGATATCCTCCGGCAGCAGCCGGCGCAGGCGCCTGGCAAGCGGCAGCGCACGCCTCGGCTCGCCGGCCAGGCGCTCGATCAGCTCGCGCAACATGCCGAGCTCGGCGATCTCGACCTCGCTGGCGACGCCCGCGCGCCAGGCCTCGTATTCGAAGCAGCGCTCGAGCGAAAGATCGGCGAGGAAATCGCCGCGGATCGAACCGGCCACGGCTTCCAGCTCCTCCGTCGAAGCCATGGAAAGATCGCCCTTCACCAGCGGCAGCAGCCGGGCATAGTCCGTGCCAAGTTTCAGCGAGACAGTGTTGCGGTCGGCGACCAGAGCGGGTTCGTCCTCGCCGAGCACCTGGCGGATCTTGGACAAGCTCCAGCGCAAGGCGCCGCGCGGATCGTCGGGAATGTCCCAGAAGATTTCGCAGAGCCGCTCGCGCTGATGCGCCTTGCCGGTGACGGCGAGATAGGCAAGCAAGGCTCTCGTCTTGCGCGACGGAGGCAGGTCGAGCAGCGCGCCGTCGCGGACCACCTGGAAGTCGCCGAGCACGCACAGGTCCAGCAGCCCCTTATGCGGAGCGTCGGTCATCCGGCCGGGCACCCTTCCACTGCCATCTGGCTCCTCGTCGATGCGGCGGGAGAAGACCGCACCGGAATATCAAAATCGGCTAATTTACGGAAGCCGATACGGCAAGAAGGACATTGGGAATGTGCGATGGGTTACATTGGCGGCGATGCGTACTCTCCCTTCGAGGGGAGCTGTCGCCGAAGGTGACAGAGGGGGCGCTTCGCGTGAAGCGCCAGCGCTCTCCCCGACATCAGACGGCGTTGGCAATCCAAGTGAGACGCCCCCCCTCTGTCCTGCCGGACATCTCCCCCGCAAGGGGGAAGATTGGATGTTACCGACGCTTTCGCAAACCTCCAACCACCGCAATTGCCACCGCCAGGGCGACCAAACCCGCCGCCACTGCGAACGTAAACGCCATCCCGCCGGCGACTGCTTCCGGTGCCGCGGCGCCGACCTCGCCAGTGCCCACCGTGAACGCAAACACCGCGCCCATCACCGCCGTGCCGGTGATCAGGCCGAGATTGCGCGACAGGCTGAGCATGCCCGAGACAACGCCGCGCTCGTTCTTATCGACATTGGCCATGACGGCGGTGTTGTTCGCCGCCTGGAAGAGCTGATAGCCGGGCGTCAGCAGCATGATCGCCGCCGCGTAGCCGGCGACGCCGAACAGCCCCGGCAGCAGAGCAAGTGCGAGGCAGCCGATGGTCATCAGCACCAGCCCGGCAACGACCATGGCGGACGCGCCCAGGCGATCGACGAAGCGGCCGGCAGTCACGCCGCACAGCGCCGAGACGACCGGGCCGATCGACAGCACGGCGCCGACCTGCGCCTCGTCCAGGCCCAGCGCGCGCGACAGGAAGAAGGGCCCGACGACAAGCGTCGCCATCATCACGGTGGAGACCAGCCCATTCATGGCAAGGCTCGGCGCCAGCACCGGATCGCTGAACAGCGCTGGTTTGACCAGAGGCGACGCCACTCTCCGCTGCGCATAAAGGAACAGGCCGGCGCCGAGAACGGCCATGCCGAGCAGCGCGATGTTCGTGCCGCCGAAATGGCCGCGTCCTGCCGTCATCGCCAGCGCATAGGCGGCGAGCGTCAAGGCAAGCAGCAGCGTGCCCAGAATATCGAAGCGCGGGCCAACGCCCTGCGCCTCACTGCGGAGGATCGTCGCGGTTTGATCGCCCGGCAGGAAGCGCCGGGCGAGGATCATCGCCACGACGCCCAGCCCTGCAGTGACGAGGAAGATCGCGCGCCAACCGAGGGAAGCGATCAGCACGCCGCCAAGCGACGGCCCCAGCGCCGTGCCGATCGCCGACATGGTGCCGAGCAGGCCCATGCCGCTGCCGGTGCGCTCTTTCGGCATCGTCGTGCCAACCAAGGCAATGGTCAGCGCCATCATCACCGCGGCCCCGAGGCCTTGAGCGGCGCGGGCGGCGACCAGCAGCGGCAGCGACGGCGCAAGCGCGGCCGCCAGCGACGCGGCGCTGAACAGGCCAAGACCGGCGACCAGCAGCAGCCGGCGGCCGACCAGATCGCCAAGCCGTCCGACGCTGACGATGAGCGCAGTGATGGCAAGCAGATAGCCTAGCACCACCCATTGCACCGCCTGGAAGGATGCAGCGAAGGCGGTGCTCAGCGTCGGCAGCGCGACATTGGCGATGCTGGTGCTGAGCGAGGACAAAAGCATCGCCAGCGACAGGCTGGCCAGCGCGCCGCTTGCCGAGCGGCTTGCGGGAACGGTGCGTGGATCTGCGATATCGGCCATGGTTCTTCTCCGGCTCGGGTGGAACTTGCCGGGAGAATAGGCGCCTGGCCCATATGGCGGAACGCGCAGCATTTGCACTCGAATAGTGCATGAAGCGCCATGTCACTGCATCGAGGACGTGCTAAGATCGCACCATGTCGCGACCCGATCTCAACCTGCTCGTCACGCTGGACGTGCTCATCGCCGAAGGCAGTGTCGCGAAAGCCGCGCGGCGGCTGAAGCTCAGCCCGTCGGCAATGAGCCGCGCGCTCGCAAGACTGCGCGAGGTGACCGGCGATCCGCTTTTGGTCCGCGCCGGGCGCGGCCTGGTGCCGACGCCGCGCGCCATCGAGCTCGGGACGGATGTCGGCCGGCTGGTGAAGGAGGCGGAAGCTGTGCTGCGCCCCGCCGAACGGCTCGACCTGAAGCGGCTTACGCGCAGTTTCACGCTGCGCAACAGCGATGGTTTTGTGGAAAATTTCGGCCCTTCCCTTCTCGCGCGCGTCGCGGAGGAAGCGCCGGGCGTGCAGCTGCGCTTCGTGCCGAAGCCCGACAAGGACAGCGCGCCGATGCGCGAAGGCAGTGTCGATCTCGAGACCGGCGTTATCGGCGGCTCGACCGGCCCCGAGGTGCGGGCGCAGGCGCTGTTCCGCGACCGTTTCGTCGGCGTGGTGCGCAGCGGCCATCCGCTGTGCGACGGCAAGATCACCGCCGCCCGCTTCGCCGCCGGCCGGCATATATTGATCTCGCGCCGCGGGCTGGATCGCGGGCCTATCGACGACGCGCTGGAACTCGCCGGGCTGACGCGGACAATCGCCACCGTGGTCGGCGGCTTCGCGGAAGCGCTGGCGCTGGCGCGCGGCTCCGATCTCAAGACGATCCAGGCCAAGCCATCCGCCTGCACTGGACCTGCATTTCTAGCGCGCTCCGAAGGATCCGGGCTTCTGCCCGGATCGGCGAGGCAGAACAGAAACGGCCGGACAAGGGCCGAACCAGACAGCCACCCGGCCAGCCTGAGGGCTGGGGCGTGGCGCCGCCGGCGGGGCCGGCGCCTGCCCGCGCGGATCGCAAAGCGGCGCGGTTCGCGCGGGCCTTCGGGCCGGTCAATTGAGGGGGAAGTCGCCTCCCTCATCCAGCCGCCTGCAGCTCCTTCTTGCGGGCCGGCCGGCGGCGTGGCCGGCGTTGCGGCGCAAGCTTCAGCATCACCGGCGGCTCGCTCGACAGGGCGCCCGTCACGGCGCTGACCATGCCATGGGCGACGAAATCGGCGTTAAGCCCGGCGGCAAGTTCGGCCGCGGCCTTGGCGTCGCTGTTGCCGATTTCCGACCAGGACACGATGCCGACCCTGAGACGCGGTTTCAGCCGCTTCAGCCGCCGCACCATGAAGCGCGCGTGCTTGGTGGAGTCGCGGTTGAGGAAACCGATCACCACCGTATCGACGCCGCTCAGGTCGAGGCGGCGGATCCCGGCAGGTTCGAGGTCAATGAAACTCGCTCTCGACACTTCGGCGCCCTGCACCTCCAGCACCTGCGCCAGCATCGCGGCGGCGGCGTCGTCGAGCTCGCCCCGCCCGCCGGCGCAAAGCACGGAGAAGCCCACGCCATCCGGAAGATCGACCTCCTCGGATAGAGGCTCCTTGCCGTCGCCGGCCTTCCGATCGTTCGCCTTGCCTTCAGCAGCCTTGCCCGCGGTGATCTTGGCTGAGGCTGCCTTGCCCGGCGAGGCCTCGGCCGAGGCAGTGGCTGCCTGCTGGTCCTCTTCCTCCTCGGCTTCCGCCTCCTCCGCTTCCTCCTGGGCGCTGGCGTCCAGATTGGCGACGAGCGTCAGCGCGCTCGCCGCTACCTGTTTGCGCTGTTCGTCATCCATGACGCCGCGCATGCGGTCCTGCTCGCCAAGCAGCAGCGCCGGAATCGCCACCTGGTCGTAGAACTCGAACAGGTATTTTTCTTCGAGCATCTCCTCGGCGTGGTCGGTCGCCTCGTCCGGATCGGCGGCAAGCAGCCGCTGATAGAGACGCGCATGAGGCTCGAGCACCGGCTCGTTGCCGAACAGCACGTCGAGGAACTCGAACTGCGGAACGTGGCGGCCGAGGACGACGAGGCAGACGGTGAGCGGCGTCGACAGCACCAGGCCGATCGGCCCCCAGAGCCAGGTCCAGAAGATCGCCGCGACGATGATGGCGAGCGGCGAGAGGCCGGTGCGCGAGCCATAGAGCCATGGCTCGATGACGTTGCCGGTGATCAGCTCCATGGCGATGAACAGTGCCCCGGTCCACAGAAGCAGCGACCAGCCGGGCGCCACCGCCAGCGCCAGGAACAGCGGCAGCAGCGCGCCGATGATCGGCCCGATATAGGGAACGAAGCGCAGGGCGAGCGCCAGCATGCCCCAAAGCAGCGCATTGGGTATGCCCAGCACCCACAGGCCGATGGTGATCGGGATGGCGTAGATGACGTTCACCACCAGCTGCATCAACAGATACTGGCCGACCCGCTTGCCGGCATCTTGCAGCGCCTGGGTGGTGCGGTGGAGATCGCCATAGCCGACGAGACGGATGAAGCGGTCGCGCAGATCCTCCCGCTCCATCAGCATGAAGATGACGACGACGACCACAAGGCCGGCCGAGCCGAGCGGGCTGAGCAGCGGCTCGATGACCTTTTGCAACACTTCGAGCGGCCTTTCCTGCGCGACGATCTCGACCGGGATCGGATCGCGCTTCGGCGTCTGGGCGGCGGACGGCAGTTGCGGCTCCTGGCGCTCGAATTCCTGGCCGACGCGCTCGATCACGCCGCTCAAGCGCGAGATGATGCCGTTGCCCAGCCCGTTTTCCTTCAGCGCGCGGATCTTTGTCAGGATGTTGATCTGATAGACGGGGATGTTCTGGGCGAGGTCGCTGACCTGCGTGGCCACCACGAAGGAGAACAGCGCAAGCGCGGCAAAGGCGCCCAAAACGCTGGCAATCACGGCAGGCAGGCGCGGAATGCCGACGCGTTTCAACGCCGACACGAGCGGCGCGATGGCGAAAGTCAACAGCAGCGCGACTGCGATCGGCAAAAACACTTCGCGCCCGAAATAGAGCGCCGCAACCGACGCGACGACGGTTGCGACCGTCGGCAGCGCCGTGCGCGGATGGCTGCGCGAGGCAGCAAGCAGGCCCGCCAGCCCCGGTTCCGGCTCGCGCGTGCCGTTCTGACGATTATCCGCCACCGTGAGTCTCCACCCTGCCCGCCATGATTGGCTTTCGCCGGCGTGCAACGCGCGGATCGGAGGATGGTTGCGAGGCGCGATCAGTTGGAGGGAGGATGAAGCGGCTGATGCAAATCTCCCCTTGCGGACAAGGGGAGATTTGAAGCGCTCGCCGCCGCACCAGAAGGCTCGTGCCCGGCTATTTTACCGGGATCATGAGATGCGCGTAGGGCGTGCCCGGCCACATCACGTAAGGCTTGGACGTGTCGGGCTTGGCATCGGTCGGATAGCCTTTCATCATGTCCATCGCGTTGACGATCATCACATGCGGCCCCGTCTCGATCCAATTGTTGCCTGCCTCGGGCTTCGTCGCATAAGGATCGGTATTGCTGCCGTCGGTGCCGCCGGACAGCATATACATGAAGCCGACCTTGCCTTTGGGGGGTTCCTTCTTTTCCAGCCAGGCCATCGCCCATTCCATCGAGTTGGCATCGCCGCACATCGGATCCGGACCGGGCGAGGCCGGATTGTCCGGCATGCACCAGAAGCCGGTCTTGCCCTCGCGCAGGGTGCGCATGTTCCCCTTTTTATCCATGGCGTAGACCGCAGCGCCACTCGCCACTGCGGCGGGTGCGGCGGACTCGGCGCTTTTGATCAGCGCAGCGTCGTCGGCAGCTGCGCCCTGCATCGCAATCAAACTGCCCGCTGCCAACAGCGCAGCGACCGTCAGAAGCCGTTTCATGGCCGTTCTCCGGTTCGAGTTGATGTCTTTGTGCATGATGTCGGACGTCACGGCGTCCCAGAGCCGTTCGTCGGTGCATTGATCCTACCAGATTACCTGCAGGCGGACAATTTGCCTTTAGCGTTCGCCAATGTCCTTCCATGCTCTCGAACGCTGGCGAAACCGGCGGCTGAGCTCCTTCGTCATCCTGGGCGAAACGAGGCGCGCAGACCCTGGCGTGCCGAAGCGTCGGCTGCCGCCGGCGTTGCTGCCGCCTCCCTTTATGTTGCACTGCGTTAGATTTGTTGCATTGCGGTATGAGCCCATAGGCGCGAGGCTTTCCCAAGGCGGGATACGAACGACCGTTGCGAGGTTCGCCTTCGTGTCAGCACCATCGCCGGACTTCCGGCCCGATATTGAGGGGTTGCGGGCGCTCGCCGTGGCGGGCGTTGTCGCTTTCCACTTCGGCTTCACCGCCCTGCCCGGCGGCTTTGCCGGCGTGGACATCTTTTTCGTCATCTCCGGTTACCTCATCACCCGCCATCTGGTCAGCGAGATTTCGCTCACCGGCCGGCTCGACCTCCTTCGTTTTTATGCCCGACGCGCGCGGCGGCTGCTGCCGGTGGCGCTGTTCGTCATCGCCGCCACGCTTGCCGTCGGCACGCTGATTCTGTCGCCGGAGGAGCAGGCGCTCTATTCCAAGGGCGCGATGTTCGCGTCCGCCTACATGATCAATCTGTGGCTGATCCGCTGGTCGTTCGACTATTTCGCCAGCGATGCCGCCAACAACCCCTTTATCCATTACTGGTCGCTGTCGGTGGAGGAGCAGTTTTACCTCGCCTGGCCGGCGCTGCTGATGCTGGCGGCCTGGCTGAAGCCCGGCAAGCGGACGATCATGCTTGCGATCGGCATTGCCGGCCTGGTCTCCTTCGCGGTCTGCGCCTGGCTGACCCCCATTTCGCAGCCCTGGGCCTTCTACTTCTCGCCGCTGCGCGCCTGGGAATTCGCCGCCGGCGGGCTGGCTTCGATGGCGCCGGCATGGCTGCTCCAGAACCGCCCGCGGCTCGGGACGGCGTTCAGCCTGTGCGGGCTGGTCCTCATTGCCTTCGCTTACCTCACCTTCAGCGAGGAGGCTCCCTTCCCCGGTTTTCTGGCGCTCGTGCCCGTGGCCGGTACTGTCCTTCTCTTGCTGGCGGGCGCGGCCGGCGTCAGGGACGGCATTCTTGCACGCAATTTCGAACGGAAAACCGCGGGGCTCTTTTCCTCGAATTGCGTAAATGCCGCCCTGGCGCTGCCGCCCTTGCAGTGGATCGGAAAGGTTTCCTACTCGCTCTATCTCTGGCACTGGCCGGTGATCGTCTACGCCGGCATGCTGGTCGAGGAGCTGACTTTTGCGCAACGCTTCGCCTGCCTCGGGCTGACGTTGGCGCTCTCTGCGCTGAGCTACCATTTCATCGAGAATCCAATCCGCCGCAATGGCTGGCTTATGGCCAATGCGGCGCGGGCGCTGGTGCCGGCCCTCCTCCTGACCGGCACCGGCGTCGCAGCCGCCTACGGCAACGCAGCGCTTGCCGTGCGCGCCGAGGACCCCGAGCAGCGCGCGATCGCGGCAAGTGCGGCCGAGCCGGCCACCGCGCGCGCCAAGGCCTGCGTCGAGGGCTACGACACGGTAACGCCGAAACCCTGCGTGTTCGGCAATGGCCAGCGCGTGATCGCGCTGTTCGGCGATTCGCACGCCGATCACTGGTCGACACCGCTGATCGAGGCAGGAAAGAAGAACGGCTACCGCGTCGAGACCTGGCTGAAGAGCTCGTGCCGGCCCTCACGGTTTTCCTACTTTGTCACGAAGCTCAACCGCGACTACCGCGAATGCGACCAGTGGCGCGAACAGGCGATCAAGGAGATCATCGCGGCCAGGCCTTCGCTGGTGGTGATCTCCGAACTGGCGCTGACCTCCTCGCGCAAGATGGCGGCGGGCAAGGGCGAGCCGGACACGCCGGACGCCGTATGGCGGGCCGGCCTGCGCTCGACACTAACCAGCTTGAGCAAGGCCGGGCTGAAGATCGCCTTCATCCGCGACGTGCCGTTCAACGACGAGAACATCGACACCTGCGTGTCGCGCGCGCTGTGGCGCGACAAGGCGCCATCGCTCTGCGACCAGAGCCGCGCCTATGCCGCCAACGACCAGATGGCGGCGGTCGAGCGCGAGATCGTCACCAGCGTGCCCAATGCCACTTACGTCGACCTCACCGACCGCTTCTGCAACGCCACAACCTGCCACGTCTTCATCGACGGCCAGCTCGCCTTCCGCGACCAGCACCATCTGGCGACCCCATTCGCGGAATCGCTGGAACCGGAGGTGGAAAGGCGCGTGATCTCGAAGGTGGGAAGGTAGGGCGCCGCCCCTGTCGTTCGTGATCCTAGGGCGGAGCAAGGAGCGAAGCGACGCGCGCAGACCCTAGGATCCATGCCGTGACGCTAAAGCGTTGCAGCAGTAACAGAATTCTGCACCGTAGCGCTTCACGCCGAAGGTCACGGCATGGATCCTCGGGTCAAGCCCGAGGATTGCGACCGTGCGAGCGTCGGCGTTCCTTCACACCCATCTGTCCTGCCAGACATCCCCCGCACGGGGGGAGATCAGCAGCTTCTGCTCACTCCGCCACAACCACAAAATGCTTGGTCACCGGCTCGAGGATCTTCCAGGTGCCCTTGAAATCGGCTTCGACCACGAAGGCGTCGCCGGGGCCGACCTCGACCGGCTCGCCGCCATCGGGCGTGATGAGGATGCGGCCGGCGATCATGTGGACGAATTCATAGTCGGTGTAGGTGGCGTGATAGGTGCCGGGCGAAGCGCGCCAGGTGCCGGACATCACCTTGCCGTCCTCGCTGGTGTGCTGGACGGTCGTCTGCATGGTCGGCGATCCCTCGACCGCGATCCAGCCCGGCAGATCGCCGCCATCGCCATGCTCGACGGGGCCGAATTTCAGGATGGTGGGCTTGGTCATGGCAGGCTCCTGCGGTTGGGATTGGCTGGACGTGGCAATAGACGACGACGCCGCGCGCGCACGCGCTGCACGGCGACAGCAGGTGGCGATATGGCGACTCCGAAGATCGAAGACAGCGGGGCGAAGAAAAGCGTGACCTTCCCCGCAAGGGCGAAGATCGACAGCTTCGGCGCCGCTTCGCTCCTTGCTGGGCCTTAGGATCCCCGCCTAATTTTCTCGGAACACCACCCGTCCCGAAACCGTTTGTGCCTCGAAGGGGCAACCATCGACCTCAAGGAGGCAGCGATGAAAAAGCTTCTGCTTGCTTCGATGATCGCCATCGCCTCGGCGTTTGCGATCGCGCCGGCGAGTGCCGGTAGCGTTCAGTTCGGCATCGGCGTCGGCCCCAGCTACGGCGATTACTATGGTGACTACTATGGCGGGTATTACCCTCACCGCTATTACCGACACGTCTACGATGACGACTACTACACTCCCTATCGCGAGCGTTATGTGGTGCGCTATCATAACCGGTATTATCGCGATCATTGCCGGATCAAGATCGTGAAGCACTGGCGCCACGGCCACCGCATCATCGAAAAGATCCGCATCTGCCGGCGCTGACCGACCAGCGAGCGGACATCTCCTCTCGGCGAGGGGAGATGTCCGGCTGCGGCTGCGCCGCCTTGCAAATTCCCGCCAAAATGCCATCTAGAAGCCGGCATTCATAAGGGAAAGCAAAAGTGACGCAGCGAAGCGGCAGCGCCGACCTGCCGCTGCATGGCGGGCGGGTCCCGAAATGGCTGGGCGATCGCATGACGAAGCTCGGCGCGGTTCTGTGCGAAGCGATCAGCCATCATTACGGCCGCGACGAGCTTTTGCGGCGCCTCGCCCATCCCTTCTGGTTCCAGTCCTTCGGCGCCGTGATGGGCATGGACTGGCACTCCTCCGGCATCACCACTTCCGTCATCGGCGCGCTGAAGCGCGGCTTGAACCCGATGGCCGGCGAGCTTGGCATCCATGTCTGCGGCGGGCGCGGCGCACATTCGCGCAAGACGCCGGGCGAGCTGCTGGCGATCGGCGACCATGTCGGTCTCGACGGCCAAGCTCTTGCCACTGCCAGCCGGCTGGTCGCCAAGGTGGACAGCGCCGCCGTGCAGGACGGCTACGACCTCTACCTGCACGGCTTCATCGTCAGCGATGACGGGCGCTGGGTGGTGGTGCAGCAGGGCATGAACGGCGACGCCCGCCAGGCGCGCCGCTACCACTGGCTGTCGGAGGGGCTGGAAAGCTTCGTCGACCAGCCGCATGCGGCAATCGAGGGCGAACGCCAAGGCGAGATCGTCAACCTCACCGACCACCGCGCGGAGAAAGCGCGCGACGGGCAGATCGCGCTTCTGATGACGATGAGCCCGGAAAAGATCCTGAGCGAGCTTGCCGTTCTGGAGCCGCGAGCCGAAGCGCCGGAGCCGGCCGCGCAGCCGCTGCTCCCCAACCTCGTCATGCCGGCGCATCACGACGTGCGCGAGAGCGACATTGTCATGCGCCGCCTGCACGGCAACATTGCCGCCGCGATCGAGAGCGGCCCGAAGGATTTTCCCGAACTGCTGCTGGTGCCCGGCGTCGGCCCGCGCACGGTGCGCGCGCTCGCCATGGTCTCCGAGGTGGTGCACGGCGCGCCCTGCCGCTTTTCCGACCCGGCGCGCTTCTCGCTCGCCCACGGCGGCAAGGACCGCCACCCCTTCCCCGTGCCGCTTAAGGTCTATGACGAGACGATCTCGGTGCTGAAATCGGCGGTGAGCAAGGCCAAGCTTGGGCGCGGCGAGGAATTGGAGGCGCTGAGGCGGCTGGATGGAGAGTCACGCCGGATGGAGCGCTATGTAACGGGGCCGAGCCTGAAGGAGATCGTGGCGGGCGAGATGGACCAGTCGCATTTGCTGGGGGGACGGAGCGTGTTTGGGTGGGAACCACCACCTGACAGCGACCCGAAGCCGCTGAAGAAAGGCGCTTGAGACACGGCTGAAACGGCGTCACGCAAAGCGCGCAGATAACCGCATCGATCGGCGCTGCCCCTCATTGCCCTGCCGGGCATTTCTCCCCATATAGTGACGGGGAGAAAGATGCTGTCACCGCCGCTTTCGCCAACCGCCAACGTCGCGGAATAGCTGCCAGCGTCGCGGCCATCCCCTTCTCCCCGTCACTATACGGGGAGAAGGTGCCGGCAGGCGGATGAGGGGCAGCGCCGAGGCCAGAAGTTTTTGCGCGGTCGTCTTTCAATACGCTCTTCGCAGTGAATCGTCGGAATGAATAACAATGCGAATTTGTCCTTCGGCACGTGGTTTAATCAGTGCTGGGATTGGGAGAGAGCCGCAGCCGCCTCCTGCTTCCAGCTTCAGCGGCCAGTTTCAGCCACTTCAAACTTTCGCCGGCGTCGGCTCTCACCCCGTCTGCCCCAGTGGCATAGGCTTTGCAACCATAAGCTGGTAGGGTGTTGCTGGATCGGCGCCTTCCTCGACAACCAGCAGGCCCCACGAGCCAAGCCGACGGAACCAGTAAATCGCATCCGCCTCTTCTAGACTGGATGGTCACTGCGAAGCGAGGTGGTCGTGGTCGGCTGGCCGGGTCATCTTCAATCCGGAGATCAGTGGATTAACGGTCATCGCCAGCTCGATTTTAGGTGCCCCCAGGCGGCCTTAAGCACAAACAGCAGTGTCATCAACATTGCGGTGTTGAGAACAGGATGGGCGCTAAACACGGTCGCAATTACTGCAGCGACGCCGATCATGAACATCATTGAACCGGAAACAAGTCTAATGAAACGCATTCAGTCACTCCAGTTGCATAGTCACATAAGCAGCTTTCGATCCGGCGCAAGTTTGGCACATCGCTTTCCCCTCACCCTACCTTCCTCCCCATCATCATCCCGTAATGCACCGCCAACAAATCCAGCCCGAGCTTCAGCAGCTTGACCACCACGTCGCGCCCGTCGCCGGTGCGTTCGGCGATGGCCTTCACCGACTGGCCTTCGAGGCAAATCTTGCGCACCACCTCCGCCACCTCCCAGTGGGCGAGCGCGGCCGCTGCGTGGGCGTGGGCGCGGCCGGCTGAGAGCACGCGGTCGGGCACGCCGCCGCCGAGGCGGCCGCCGTCGACGCGCTCGCTCCAGGATTGCGGCTGCAGGCCCTCGCGGGCGGAGCGCTCGAAATCGTCGCGAAAACGCTGGCCCGCCTCGCGTTGCTGGCGGGTGAGCGATGTGATGCCGGTGAGCGGATCGACATTGCGCAGGCGCACGATGCCTCCGGTCGAGGTGTAGCCGCCGTTCGACACCTGGTAGACGCGGCGCGCCTCGGCCGTGCCGGGGGTGAGGCGCTGGCGGCCGAAGGCGTCGGCCTTCAGCGCGAAATCATGGCCGATCTCGCGGCGGATGTGCACCTGCTCGGCCTCGCCCTTGGGGAGTTTCGGCGGTTGCGGTTTCTTGGCGGCTTTGCGGGGCATGGGCGGTGTCCTTTGTGGTGGGTGGTGTGAGTGGCCAACGGGAGAGGCTGCGTTCCTTCGCGCCCCCCTCTGCCCTGCCGGGCATCTCCCCCACTTGGGGGGAGATTGGCAGCTTGGGCGCCCCCGCTCAGACCTGCGAGGGTGGAGGTTGGCGAAAGCGGTGGCGAAGTCTGATCTCCCCCCTTGTGGGGGAGATGTCCGGCAGGACAGAGGGGGGCGCTGTCCCGCCGGCATATCGATCATTGTCGGCTCCCCCTCCGTCGCGGCTGCGCCGCGCGACTAGCCGGGGCGAACCACGGGTCTCGCCCGTCCTTCGGACCCCCCACTTCGCGGCGGCGAAGAAATGAGCGCCCGCTTCGCCAACAGCTCCCGCATCAGCCGCCGTTCCCGCACCTCGATCGAAAGCTGGGCGCTGGACGGGCAGAACTGGGCGTTGTCGACCTTCGCCTCGCCGCGGATGAAGCGCTGGATCGCGGCTTGCACATCGGCAAGCTCGGCATCCTGCACGGCTGCGAGATAGCCGCGCAGCTGCATCTCGGGATCAGCGAGCGCGGATTGCGGGAAGCAACTGAACATCGCGGCCAGCGCTTTCGCCGCCTGCTGCAATTCGGCTGCGGTCATTGATCTCCTCGATGATGGCGTTGGCGGCATCGACATGTGTCTTGCGGCGATGCCAGTTCTGTCCGGCTGAACGGCCCGAAAATAATTTCTCGTTCTTTTGCCGCGGAGCGGCAGCCCGGGAAGAAAACGCCAGGGCGTTTTCGGCTATTGGATTGTTGGATTCTGGATTCTTGGATTCTGGACTCTGGGGCTTATCCTCCCCCTTATCCCCTGACTTAACCCGCCGCTTATCCAAGCGCGAAAACGCCCTTTCTTTCGAAAGGCTTGGGTTGCCGCCCTTGAGGCCGTTGCGGCGCACCACGCGCGCCTTACGCGCATCCGCGATCATGCGCCGGGAGTAGATGCGGCCATGCCGGTCTCGCGAGAAGACGCGGTTCTGCTCGAGCTCGGCAAGCAGGCATCCCAGCTCCATTTCTGTGCAGCCGGCAAGGCGCGCGAGCGCCGCCTCCTCCAGCCCCTTGCCGG
>NZ_RZSV01000144.1:0-14730 GCF_004023205.1 Mesorhizobium sp. M1A.F.Ca.IN.020.03.2.1
CGCTGACGCTGCGCGGCGTGACGTCCTCGATGGTGTTCACCACCGGGCATGACCTCAAGGGCAACTCACTGCCCGATTGGGCAAAGCTTGCCATTTCCGGCGCCACCGTCGCCGTCTATATGGGCCGCTCGGTCGCAGCCGAAGTCGCCGGCCGGCTGATCGAAGCCGGGCTGTCGCCCGATACCGCCGTCGCCGTGGTGGAGAATGCCAGCCTTGGCAATCGCCGCCGCTTCCACGGCACGCTCGCCGACCTGCCGTCGCTGGAAGCGCGCGCCGATCTTACCGGTCCGGTCATGACCATCATCGGCGACGCGGTCGCCGGCGCCAATTTCGAACAATCCGAGCCGCTTGCGGCGCACACGCGTGAAGATACGGCCGGCGTAGCGGCCGAAGGAGTTGAGCAATGAAGGTTCTGACCGCGAACAGGCTCTCGGACGGTATCGCCGTCTGGTACGCCGATGGCGGCTGGGCGGAGACCGTCACTCGTGCCGACATCGCCCATGACAAGGCGGCGGAGGATCGGCTCGAGGCCATCGGCGCCGCGGCCGCTGCCAACAACGAAGTCGTCGACGTCAACCTGATCGATGTGACCGTGATCAACGGCGCGGTCGAGCCGGTGCGGCTGCGCGAGAAGATCCGCGCCGCGGGCCCCACCATCCGCACCGACCTCGGCAAGCAGGCGAGCCCGGCTCCGGCACGGGCGGCATAGACACAAGAAAGCGGGCGGACGGGCCCTGAAAGACGAAGCATGTACCGTTACGACGAGTTCGACCACGATTTCGTAAAGGCCCGCGTCGCCGAGTTCAGCGACCAGGTGCAGCGCCGGCTTGCCGGCGAGATCACCGAGGACCAGTTCCGGCCGCTCCGGCTGATGAACGGCGTCTATTTGCAGCTGCACGCCTATATGCTGCGTATCGCCGTGCCCTACGGCACGCTGAACAGCAGGCAATTGCGCATGCTCGGCCACATCGCCCGCAAATACGACAAGGGCTACGGCCACTTCACCACGCGCCAGAACATCCAGTTCAACTGGCCGGCGCTGTCCGACATCCCGGCGATCCTTGCTGATCTGGCGAGCGTCGAGATGCATGCCATCCAGACCAGCGGTAACTGCATCCGCAACGTCACCGCGGACCATTTCGCCGGCGCGGCCGCCGACGAGGTTGCCGATCCGCGTCCCTATGCGGAGATCCTGCGCCAGTGGTCGTCGGTGCATCCGGAGTTCTCGTACCTGCCGCGCAAGTTCAAGATCGCGGTGACCGGCGCCGAGCGTGATCGCGCCGCCATCCAGACGCACGACATCGGGCTGCATCTGAAGAAGAACGCGGCCGGCGAGCTGGGCTTTGCCGTCTATGTCGGTGGCGGCCAGGGCCGCACGCCGATGGTCGCCAAGAAGATCCGCGACTTCCTGCCGGAAGCCGAGCTGTTGTCCTACTGCACGGCGATCCTGCGCGTTTACAACCTCTATGGCCGCCGCGATAACAAGTACAAGGCGCGTATCAAGATCCTCGTCCACGAGACCGGGGTCGAGGAGATCACCCGCCAGATCGAGGCCGAATGGCAGGAGTTGAAGGACGCGGAGCTGAAGCTGCCGGACGCCGACATCCAGGCGATCAATGCCTATTTCGCGCCGCCGGCATTGCCTGACCGGCCGGAAGGCGACGCGCAGGTGAAGCAGACGCGGCTCGATTCCAAGAGTTTTTCGGAGTGGCTCGACCAGAATGTCGTAACGCATCGCCACCCCGACTATGCGGCGGTGACGATCTCGCTCAAGGGCATCGGCGAGGTGCCCGGCGACGCCTCCGACAGCCAGATGGAGGCGGTCGCCGACATCGCCGAGAAATACGCCTTCGACGAGCTGCGCGTCAGCCACGAGCAGAACCTGATCCTGCCGCATGTGGCGCGCGCCGACCTCAAGGCCGTCTATGACGCCCTGGTCGAGATCGGCTTGGCGACCGCCAATTCCAACCTGATCAGCGATATCATCTCTTGCCCCGGCCTCGATTATTGCGCGCTTGCCACCGCGCGTTCGATCCCGGTTGCCCAGGAAATCTCGCGCCGCTTTGCCTCGCTGGAGCGGCAGCGCGAGATCGGTGAGCTGAAGCTGAAGATCTCCGGCTGCATCAACGCCTGCGGCCACCACCATGTCGGCCATATCGGCATTCTCGGCGTGGAGAAGAAGGGCTCCGAGCTCTACCAGGTCACGCTTGGCGGCTCGGCCGACGAGAACACGTCGGTCGGCGAGATCATCGGCCGCGGTTTCTCTTCGGAAGAAATCACCGATGCCATCGAGCAGATCGTCGACACCTATCTCGGCCTTCGGCTCAATCCCAGTGAACGTTTTATCGACGCCTACCGCCGTGTCGGTCCCGCGCCGTTCAAGGAGGCGCTCTATGCTGGCGAAACCAAGGCCGCTTGACCGGATCGGCGGCGTCGAGGCCGGCGTTGCCGCGGAAGCGGCGGGGCTCGACGCGCTGCTCGGCCATCTGAAGCCGATCGAGATCATCGAGCGCTCGGCGCGTGAATTTTTCCGCGGCGACGTTGCCGCCGTATCGTCCTTCGGAGCCGATTCGGCAGTCCTCCTGCACATGATTGCCGAGATCGACCGCTCGCTGCCAGTGATCTTTCTCGACACCGGCAAGCATTTCGAGGAGACGCTGGGCTACCGCGACGCGCTGGTCGCCGATTTCGGCCTGACCGATGTGAGAGTGATCAAGCCGGACGAAGCGGCGCTCGAACGCGTCGATCCGACCGGCAGGCTGTATGAGACCGATACCGACGCCTGTTGCAACCTGCGCAAGGTCGAGCCGCTGGCGCGTGGCGTCGAGCCGTTCCGCGCCTGGTTCACCGGGCGCAAGCGCTTCCAGGCTTCGACGCGCGCGGCACTCCCGGTCTTCGAGGCCGTCGGCTCGCGCATCCGCATCAATCCGCTCGCGCATTGGACGACATCCGACCAGGCCGACTACATGCGCGCGCATGCGCTGCGCGAAAACCCGCTGGTCGCCTATGGCTATCTGTCGATCGGCTGCTTCCCCTGCACGCAGCCGGTACAGCCAGGCGAGGATGCGCGCAGCGGCCGCTGGGCGGGGCACGCCAAGACCGAGTGCGGCATCCATCTGTCGGGGCTGGAGAAGTCGCTGACCGACGCATCACTTTAAGGACAGCCGCTACTCAGGTGAGGCCGGCCTGCAAATGGCGGGTTCCTGCGCTTTCGGAGTTCGCGTAGTTGAAGTACGCTCCGCTCCCGTTCTCGAAAGCCACCATTTTCGACTCCGGGCCGACCTGAACAGCGACATATCCTTTCATTCTTAGGGCATTAGGATCTTAGGGCATTAGGAATTTTGATGACTGAGCCGACCAAATCGGAAACCCGCCTCTGGACCCCGAACGGTTTCCGCGAGGACGAATGGACCCATGCCGAGAGCGCCGAAGCGCTTGCCGGCAATGGCCGCTTCATCCTCCCGTTGCAGGCCTTTCTCGGGCTCGATGACGATATCCGCAGGTCGGCCAAGGAGCGCCTCGGCGTGCTCCTGCTCCCCGGCGACGAGCTCGACAAGATCGTCGGCCTGCTCGACCAGCTGTCGCTGGTGGCGCTTGCCTTCCCGGCCTTCAACGACGGCCGCTCCTTCTCCAAGGGCGAATTGCTGCGCACCCGGCATAACTTCAAAGGCGCGGTGCGCGCCACGGGCCAGGTCCTGGTCGATCAATTGCCGCATATGCTGCGGCTCGGCTTCGACGAGTTCGAGGTCTCCAATCCGGTGCTGTTGAAGCGGCTGGAGGAAGGGCGCACAGGAGGCTTGCCAGTCTATTACCAGCCGGCGGTAGAGCCGGAAGCCAAGGGCCCGAAATATTCCTGGCGGCGCAAACGCCCGGGCTGAGCCGTCCCCGCGCTGACCGCCGAAGGCAGCCATCCGGTAAACCAAGCGAGCCTGCAGCTTTGGTCTGACCAAGCACCTTGCTTTTGACGTCTTGGCGCAGTCGATTCAGTTCTACGCGCCTCTTTGCAACAATCTGGTTAGACCACTTCTGCGAATTTCACTTTCTCTTTTGCCGTCTTGCCCTTAGGATACGGTGATTATTTCGCGCTCCGAAATAAACAGCCGGCAAAGGAGGAAACGGCATGGTAGGCAAGAAGATACTGATGCTCGTTGGCGAGTTCAGCGAAGAATACGAGATTTTCGTTTTTGAGCAGGCGATGCATGCGGTCGGCCACACAGTCCATGTCGTCTGCCCGGACAAGAAGGCCGGCGACGTGCTCAAGACCTCGCTGCACGACTTCGAGGGCCATCAGACCTATACGGAAAAGCTCGGCCACGACTATATCCTCAACAAGACATTCGCCGAGGTGAATCCCGCCGATTACGACGCGGTCTACGCTGCGGGCGGACGCGGGCCGGAATATATTCGCATCGACAAGCGCGTGCAGGCGCTGGTCAGGCATTTCCACGAGACCGGCAAGCCGATCTTCACCATCTGCCACGGTGTGCAAATCCTAATCGCGGTCGACGGCGTGGTGCGCGGCAGGGAGGTGGCGGCGCTGCAGTATTGCGAGCCCGAAGTGACGCTTGCCGGGGGCACCTATATCGACGTGTCGCCGACCGGCGCGCATGTCGACGGCAATCTGGTTTCGGCAAAGGGATGGCCCGGCCTTGCGTCGTTCATGCGGGAGTGCCTCAAGGTGCTTGGCACCGAGATCCGTCATGGCGAGGCTCTGATGCGCGACGAGCGCAGAGCCGCATAGCTCCTCAGCGCCTTACGCTGTGGAACTGGGGAAGGGCGGTCTAGTGCTGCCGCTGGCCGTCCGCCTTGTCCGTCTCGGCGCCGTCCAGGCGGTCGAGCAGATCCGTGAACTGCTTGGGCACTTCTTTTTCCAGGCGAAATGCCGGAAGCGTGCGCAGAAGGCGCTTGGTCGCTTCGGTGCCAACCTGTCGCCTGATATCGTCGGCGAGCTTGGCGCGCCTTTCGCCGATGTTGCCCTTCATGGTCCCAAAATCCTGTGTCGGCTTCGAAACTCTCGCAGCCCGGCAATGGTTCCCGCATAGGCCCTTAGCGGCAAGCAAAGCCGTCCGGTACGGTAAAATTTGAATTAATTTGGAACGATCGCGGAAGGGCCGTCATCGGTGCTTGCCCCTTGATTTTTGGCCCCTAAACCTCGATATCGGGCGCAAATCCAAACCAATCCGAATGACGGGAAACGGCGATGAGCGACCAGGCAAAAGACGAACGCGCGCCCGAGGAAATCGAAGCCAGCCAGGCTTCCGAGGCCCGGGCTTCCGGCGAACGTGCGGAAGGCGGCGTCGACGGCGACTATGAGGCGCTTGTGCGGTTGCTGAAGGAAAACGAGGAACTGAAGGATCGGGCGCTTCGCGTAGCTGCCGAAATGGAGAATCTGCGGCGCCGTACCGCGCGTGATGTACATGACGCACGCACCTACGCTGTGGCCAATTTCGCGCGCGACATGCTGTCGGTGTCGGACAATTTGCGCCGCGCGCTGGACGCCATTCCGACCGAGGCCAAGGCCTCCGGCGATGCCGGCTTCAAGGCGCTGATCGAGGGCGTCGACCTCACCGAGCGCGCCATGCTGGCGGCGCTGGAGCGGCACGGGGTGAAGAAGCTTGCGCCCGAAGGCGAGAAGTTCGACCCGAACTTCCATCAGGCGATGTTCGAAGTGCCCAACCCCGACGTTCCGGCCGGGACCGTGGTCCAGGTCGTGCAACCCGGCTATTCGATCGGCGAGCGCGTGTTGAGGCCGGCGATGGTCGGCGTCTCCAAGGGCGGCCCAAAGGCCGCCGCCGCCGAAGCGCCGGTCGAGCCGGGCCCGGTGAACGAGCAGGCCGAGAAGGATGCGTGAAGGGAGCCAATAGCGAATAGGGAATAGCGAATAGGGAAGGACGGTACCAACCGCACCGCTTCGTGATATTCACTGTGCACTGACTATTCGCCAATCACTATTCGCTCGCCCATGAATCCCATCGAGCTGCTCGACTATGCCGGCGTCGCCGTCTTCGCGGCGACCGGCGCGCTTGCCGCGTCACGCAAAGAGCTCGATATCATCGGCTTCCTGTTTCTGGCCAGCATTACCGGCATTGGGGGCGGAACGCTGCGCGACGTCATTCTCAACCTGCCGGTGTTCTGGGTCGCCAACAGCGGCTATGTGCTGATCTGCGCCGTGATGGCAGTGCTTGTCTTCTTCAGCGCCCATCGTGTGGAATCCCGCTACAAGCTGCTGCTCTGGCTCGATGCGATCGGACTTGCCGCCTTTGCGGTGATGGGGGCTGCAAAGGGCCTGGCGATCACCGGCTCCCCGGTCGTTTCGGTCATCACCGGGGTGCTCACCGCGACCTTCGGCGGCATATTGCGCGACCTGATCGCAGGCGAGCCTTCCGTGCTGCTCAGGCCCGAAATCTATGTCACCGCGGCGCTTGCGGGTGCAGCGCTCTTCACGGTTGGCGATCTCGTTGGCATGTCGGCCCTGCCATCCAGCCTGCTCGGCTTTGCGGCGGCCTTCCTGGTGCGGGGCGGGGCGCTCAAATTCGGCTGGTCGTTCCCGGCCTATAAGAGCCGGCCCGGGCGAAGGCCGGAGGATATTCCGTGATAGCAAACAGCGAATAGCGAATAGAGAGTAGCGAATAGGGCTGTTGTAGTCAGCCTACTATCGTTAGTTCCTTCGCTATTCGCTATTCGCTATTCGCTATTCGCCAGACTCACGCCGCGAAACGCTGGCCTTCGCCGCCATAGTAGTTGACGTAGCGGGCGCCGATCTCCTTGACCGGCATGACGACGAAAATGTCGACGGTCGAGAATTCGTGGTCGATGACGCAGCCGTCGCCGATGCGGGCGCCGACACGCAGATAGCCTTTGACGAGCGGCGGCATGGCGGCGATCGCGGCCTTGGCATTGACCGCCTCGATCGGCATCAAGTCCATCGAGCAGTAGCGGCCGGCCACCGCCCGGACATCCCAGGCCTGGTCGGTGCGGCAGTGATGGGCGAGATAGGTAAGCGCCTCCGCATGCGCCGCCGGCACGGTGCCGTGGAAGGAGGCGCAGCCGGTCATCACGCCGATGCCATAGTGGTTGATATAGGCCCAGATGCCTTGCCAGAGCGCCTCGATGGTGCGCTTGGAGCGGTATTCCGGCAGCACGCAGGAGCGCCCGAGTTCCAGGAAGCGTTGGCCCGGATGGCGCGCCACCAGCTTGGTCAGCTCGAACTCGCCCTCGGAGTAGAAGCCGCCCGCCGCGGTGGCGATCTCCTGCCGCAGCAGGCGATAGGTGCCGACGATACGGCGGTGCTCTGGGCCGGGAAGCGAGGTGTCGAAAACCAGGAGATGATCGCAGAGCGGGTCGAAGCGGTCGGCATCGCGCCGATCCTGCGCCTGGAACAAATCCTTCCTCGCGCCGAGCTCGTCATAGAATACCCGATAACGCACTTCCTGGGCGGCGGCGATCTCGGCCCCGTTGCGGGCGAGCCGCACTTCCAGGTTGCCGATGCGGCCCAGCGGTGCGCCGCTTGCGAAAGCGTCGGCGGCACGCGCGCCGAGAAGGGCGCTGGCGTTCGGCCGAGTATCGCATTCAGGCATGACTGTATGCACGAGTGATTCTCCTTCGAGCCATCCCTCTTGGCACGGGGATACGGTGTAGGTGCAACAGGATTGTGACAGTACCGTGATACGGCGATCCCGGCAATACTTCGTCGGCTGGGCAATACCCTCAACCGGCTATCTTATGGCTGCGAAAGCCAAGCAATCCAAGGCGTTCCGGAAAGTCTAAAAAATTCGTTACGCCGCTGCCTGGCTCTCGACGGCCTGGACGAGCGCATCGGGGTCGAGAGGCTTGGTGACGAAGCCGCTGGCGCCGTGGGCCAAAACCGTGTGGCGCGTCTTTTCCTGGCTGTCGGCGGAAAGCACCATGATCGGGATCGGCGGCACGGCAAGCGCTTCCTCATGGCGGCGGATGGCGGCGATCGCGTCCAGCCCGTCCATCACCGGCATGTGGAGATCCATCAGCACGACATCGAAACGATGCTTGAGGCCGGCGTCGGTGACGGCTTCGACCGCGGCCTTGCCGTTGCTGACGATCTTGACGCGATGTCCAGCCTTGAGCAGCGTGGCGCGGGCAAGCATCGCGTTGATGTCATTGTCCTCCGCGATCAGCACGGACAGGCCCTTGTCGCGGCGGCGGACGGACGCGGTGCCGCGCGGTTCCGACCGCGGCTCGGCGGGTGCCGGCACATGGCTGGTCAACAGCACGCGCAGCAGCGTTTCGCCGCGCACCGGCCGGGCGAGGAACGTCGCGTAGCCGTTGGCGCGGAATTCGCCAAGCATGCCGCGATCGGCGGGTGCGATCAGGGTGATGGCCTGGCAGTCGACAAAACCGCTCTGACGCAGCCGCTTGAGCAGGCGGCCGTCGCTGTTCTCGAGCGCGGCGTCGACCAGAAGCACGTTGCAGCCGGCGGCGAAGGCAATGGCCTGGTCCGGCGTGGCCGCGATCTCGACGGCACCGCCATGCGCGTGGATGGTGCGAGCGATGGCATCGGCCTCGACGGCATTCTTGGACACGATCACCGCGCGTCGGCCCGAGAGGATGTCCCGGCGATACTGTGGCGGTTGGGTTGCCGCGGTCGCCGGAATGTCGAAGACGAATTCGGATCCCTCGCCTAGCCGGCTCGAAACCGAGATCGTGCCGCCCATGGCGATCACCAGGCGCTTGGAGATGGCGAGGCCGAGACCGGCGCCGCCGTGCACCCTGGTCGAAGTACCGTCGGATTGCTCGAATTCCTCGAAGATGCGCTCCATATCCTCTTCGCGCAGCCCCGGACCGGTGTCGGCGATGGTGAAGCGGATGCGGTCGGTGCTCTCGGTGCTGGCGCGCGCGACGGTAAGCAGCACGCCGCCTGTGTCGGTGAACTTGACGGCATTGCCGATGAGGTTGAGCAGCACCTGGCGCACGCGACCGGGGTCGGCGGTGATCATCTGCGGCACGTCGGGTTCGACGTGACAGCCGAGGCCGATGGTCTTGGAGAAGGCCTTCGCGGCCAGCAGCTCGATGATGTTGTCGGCGATCTCACGCAGTGATGTCGGCTGCGGCTCGGGATCGAAGCGGCCGGCCTCGATCTTGGAGTAGTCGAGCAGATCCTCGATCAGCGCCAGCAGCGAGCTTGCGGAAGTCGAGACGGCGCCGACATAGGTACGCTGCTCGGGCGACAGGTCGGTGTCGGCAAGCAGCTTCGCCATGCCCATGATGCCATTCATCGGCGTGCGGATCTCGTGGCTGACGGTGGCAAGGAAGCGCGACTTGGCCTGGCTGGCGTATTCGGCCCGCTCGCGGGCGGTGATCAGCGACGATTCGGCGCGCTTGCGGGCGGTGATGTCACGGGCGATCGCCCGGTGCGAAACAGCACCGGTGTCCCTGTCCCGCACCGAGAGCTCGATCCAGGAGAACCAGCGCGGCCCGTTCGGCGTGCGGATGGCGACATCGGTGGAGCTCAGGCATTCATGATCCGAAAAGGCGGCCTCGGGCACGACGCCGACGTCGATGCCGAGCTCGGAAAGCGTCTTGCCTGCGAGGTCGCGCTGATCGATCTCGACGAGCGAGGCGAACACCTTGTTGGCGTAGACGATGTGGCCGTCGCGGTCGCGATGGACAACGAGGTCGCCGAGCGCATCGATCAGACCGCGAAAACGCTCTTCGCTCTCCTGCATCTCCCACATGCGATCGGCGAGGGTCTCGATCTCGGCGCGGCTACGGGCGGCCGTCTCGTCGAGAAGTGCGGCGGTGCGCCGCTCGGCGCGCTGGTTGCGCAGATGCATCATCAGGCCGCCCAGACCCGTCGCCAGGAGGCCTATGGTGATGAAGATCGGCGCTCCGGCGAGATGCGCCAGCCCGGCCAGGACGACTATGGCGACGATCGTCAGGAACGGCAGGCCTTCATGACTGTCCGCTTGCAATGCGGGGACCAGCGGCGGCGCGGCAAGCACCTGCCGCTTCGGCGCGTCAGGACCCAGTCCGTCGTCGCCTGCGGCTTTGCTGTCCTGTCTGAAGTCGGAGTCCGCGAGCATGCGGAAAACCTTGCCAGACAGAGATTATGGAAGATTGCGGCGGATCGTTCGAATTTTAGTCGTCCGTGCCGATAACCGGCAGTTTTTGCCTGATTTTGGGCAGTTCGGACGGGAAATCGCCGAACGCTATTCCTGGGATCGCCCTACAGATCGACGACCACGCGGCCTCTGATCCTGCCCTCCACAATATCGCGCGCAGCGCCGATGATGCCGTCGAAGCCGATCGAGCGCGACAGGGTCGACAGTTTCTGGAGGTCGAGGTCGGCGCCGATGCGGCGCCACGCCTCGAGGCGGACCGCTTTCGGCGCCATGACGGAATCGATGCCGAGCAGCGATACGCCGCGCAGGATGAAGGGGGCGACGCTCGTCGGAAGGTCCATGCCGCCGGCCAGGCCGCACGCGGCGATCGCGCCGCCATAGGACGTCATCGACAGCACGTTGGCCAGTGTATGGGTGCCGACCGAGTCGACGCCGCCGGCCCAGCGTTCCTTGGCCAGCGGCTTGGCCGGCTGGCTGAGGTCGTCCCGTGAGATCACCTCAGCCGCGCCGAGGTCGATCAGATAGGGGCTTTCAGCATTGCGCCCGGTCGAGGCGATCACATGGTAGCCGAGGGTGGAAAGGATCGAGATGGCGACCGAGCCGACGCCGCCGGCGGCCCCCGTCACCACCACCGGTCCGCGATCCGGCACGATGCCATGCCGCTCCAGCGCCATGACGGCGAGCATTGCCGTATAGCCGGCGGTGCCGACTGCCATCGCATCATGCGGGCTCATCCCGTCGGGCAGCGGCACCAGCCAGTCGCCCTTGACGCGGGCGCGGGCGGCAAAGGCGCCGTAATGCGTCTCGCCGACGCCCCAGCCATTGAGGATGACCTTGTCGCCCTTGCGCCAGTCGGGGTGCGAAGATTCGATGACAGTGCCGGCGAAATCGATGCCGGGCACCAGCGGCCAGCGGCGCACGACCGGGGCCTTGCCGGTGATGGCCAGCCCATCCTTGTAATTCACCGTCGTCGCCTCGACGGCGACGGTGACATCGCCTTCCATCAGGTCAGCTTCGGTGAGGTCGACGATCTCGACCGACTGCTTCTTTTCGGCGTCGCGCGAAACGAGGATGGCTTTGAAGGTATCGGACACTTTGGTCTCCTCGCTTTTGTTTGAAACAAACTTGCGGCGGTGGCCGCGCCAGGTCAATTGCCTGGATCCTGGGACCTGGTTTCCCGCCGCCAGCCGATCAGCTCGTCGAAGACGACCAGCGCCGCGCCGACGGAAATGAAGGCGTCGGCAAAGTTGAACACCGCAAAGGACCAGACCGGCGTGTGGAAAAGAATATAATCGATGACGTGACCGTAGACCGCGCGGTCGATCAGATTGCCGAGCGCGCCGCCGACGATCAGGGCGAAGCCGATCCGGGCAAGGACGTGGCCGGCGGGCGTGCGCACCGCCAGATAGAGCACGAAGGCGACGACGAGCGCGGCGATGGCCACCAGGCCGGTGTCGCCGAAGGACGAGAACATCGAGAAGGCGATGCCGGTGTTGTAGGTGCGAAACAGCGCCAGGAAAGGCAGAAGATCCACCTTTTCCTGGAACGCGAGGCCGTTTTCCACCAGCTGTTTTATCCACTGGTCGAGTGCGATAGCGAGCACGACCAGCAGGGCGTAAGGGGACCAGGATTTCACGTTTTCGCAGTCCTCATCGCGAGTCGGCAGTGGGGTCGAGCTTCAACGCGCCACGCCGGATTTCGAACAGCATGACGCCGGTGGCAACCGCCAGATTGAGAGAATCGGCGCGTCCGGCCTGCGGGATCCTGAGCAGCCGGTCGCAACTGTCGGCAAGGCTGTCGGGCAGGCCCTGCTGCTCATTGCCCATCAACAGCAGCACCGGGCCTCTCGAAAAGTCGACCGACCGGTAGTCGACCGCGCCCTTCAGATGCGTTCCGGCGACGAGGCCCGGAAAGTCGCGCCGCCAGGCCAGAAAAGCCTGCTCCGTTGCCTTCGCGACCGGCACGGCAAAGATCGAGCCCATGCTGGCGCGCACGGTTTCCAGCGAAAACGGATCGGTGGTGTCGCCGACTAGGATGACGCCCTTGGCGCCGACGGCGTCGACGGTGCGGATGACGGTGCCGAGATTGCCGGGATCGCGAACCCGGTCGAGCGCGACCCAGACGTCGCCGTCCGTGGCGCGGATATCCTTCAGCGGCAGCGTCTGCTGGACGAAGACGCCTACGACCATTTGCGGGTTTTCCCGGCGGGTGATTGCCGCCAGCACCTTTTCCGAGACTTCGAGCACGGTGCCGCCGGCGGCGACAGTGCGCGCCGCGACCTTTTCTATCGCCGCGTTGCCGCGCCCGGCCTTGGCGAAGACGAGCGTCCTGATCGACCAGCCGAGGTCGAGTGCGTCGATGACCAGCTTCAGGCCTTCCGCCATGAAGGCGTTCTGCTGGTCGCGAAACTTCTTCAGCGCCAGCGCCTTGATGTCCTTGACCAGCGGATTGGCGAGGCTGGTGACTTCCTTGACCTGCCCGACGGGCCGGGCTCCATCATGCGGGACCATTCAAGCCACCCAGCGCGAGAACAGCGAGGTCGACAGCGCGCGGCCGGCGGATTTCTCGCGGATGATCAGCTCGCCGGATTCGACCGTGCCGCCCATGCCGGCGAAGGCGTCCCGCATCAAGGCATGGATGGCGAAGAAGGAGGCGCGGATCGAATAGGCGGTCAGCACCACGGCGATCGGCTTCGGCGTCAGGATCGAGCGGCAGAGATCGGTGAGCCCCGGCAGATCCTCGAACAATTGCCAGACTTCCCCCTTGGGACCGCGGCCATAGGCGGGCGGGTCGAAGAGCACGATGTCATAGTGGCTGCCACGGCGCTCCTCACGCTCGGCGAACTTAACCGCGTCCTCGACGATCCAGCGGATCGGCTTGTCGGAGAGGCCGGCTCTCTCCTGGTTCTCGCGCGCCCATCCGATCGCCTTCTTCGAGGCGTCGACATGAGTAATCTCTGCGCCGGCGCGCGCCGCCACCAGCGAGGCAAGGCCGGTATAACCGAAGAGGTTCAGCACCTTGACCGGTCGCCCTGCAGCGGCGATCAGGCCGGCCATGTGGTCCCAATGCGAGGCTTGTTCGGGAAAGACGCCGACATGGCGGAATGAGGTGAAGCGGCCGAGATAGTCGATGCCGTCATGCTTCATCGGCCAGGTCTCGCCGAGCGGCGTTTTTGGAAAACGCCAGCGGCCGATGCCTTCCTCGTCGGTGTCGCCGGTGAAGATGGCGTCGGCGCGCCGCCATTCCTTGGCGGGAAGCGCCCGCTGCCAGATAGCCTGGCCTTCGGGGCGCACGATGCGGTAGGGCCCATACTGCTCCAGTTTTTCGCCGGCGCCGCTGTCCAGCAGAGCATAGTCGGCGTTGGGCGCAACCTCGAGGATCAGCGGCAGGCGCTCGGCGGGCAACGGGCCTTCGCGGCGTGCAAGAGGGCGCTGCGCTGGTTTTGCTTCCTGACGATGATGCGGCTCCGACCTCTCCGCCGAAGCCGCCTCCCGCAGCCGCGACTGGCTGGGGGGATTCGCCGGCTGGCGCGGACGGTTGTCGCGGTTTCGGTCGCGAAAGGACTTCAAGAACAATCTCCGGAACGGCACGCCGCTTTTGGCATAGGCCCTTGACCTTCGCAACCGCATGGTCCGGCGCTGTTCTGTCGCGATGGGATGGACCTCGCCCGAAGAAACGGGCAAGTCTCCGGTCATGTCCCGTTCCGAACGCCTGCTCGACCTGATCCAGATTCTGCGCCGCCACCGCCGGCCGGTCAGCGGCCGCACGCTTGCGGAGGAAATGGGCGTGTCGATCCGCACGCTCTATCGCGACATCGCGACGCTGCAGGGGCAGGGCGCGCCGATCGAAGGCGAGGCGGGGCTGGGCTATGTGCTGAAGCCCGGCTTCATGCTGCCGCCGCTGATGTTCACCGACGAGGAGGTCGAGGCGATCGTGCTCGGCTCGCGCTGGGTGGCGAAACAGCCGGACAAGCGGCTGGCCGCGGCGGCGGCGGATGCGTTGTCCAAGATCGCGGCGGTCTTGCCGGACGATCTGCGTGACGATCTCGACGCCACGACGCTGCTGGTCGGGCCGAATTCAGCGAGCGGCGAGGCGATCGATCTCGGCATCGTCAGGCAGGCGATCCGCAGCGAGCGCAAGCTCGGCTTCCTCTACCGCGACGCCGGCGGCGCGGCCTCTGAGCGCATGGTCTGGCCGTTCGCGCTCGGCTTCTTCGACAAGGTGCGGGTGATGGTGGCGTGGTGCGAGCTGCGCCAGGATTTCCGGCATTTCCGCGCCGACCGCATGGCCGATCTCACAGCCACCGAGATCCGCTATCCGCGCCGCCGCCAGGCGATGCTCAAGGAATGGCGAGCGACGCTCGATGAATCGGCCCTGAAAACGGCGCAGGAGCCTACTGGCTGATCGCTGCTGCCAGAATCTGACAGCGGGATGATCTAGCTTGGCCAAGGTTCAAACACCTTGGAGACCGACATGACCACGCCCAATTTCGTCATCCTCTATGTCGACAGCCCCGAGAAGAGCGGCGCGTTCTACGCCTCGCTGCTCGGGCGCCAGCCGGTAGAGACCTCGCCCACCTTCGCCATGTTCGTCCTCGACAACGGCTTCAAGCTCGGCTTGTGGTCGCGTCACACGG
>NZ_RZSV01000145.1:0-14728 GCF_004023205.1 Mesorhizobium sp. M1A.F.Ca.IN.020.03.2.1
CCGATCTCCAGCGGCTCGACCGTCTGGCGAAGCTGTTCGACCAGATCTCCGCCGAGATCGAAGCGGAAAAGACCGGGCTGGAGAACCGCTATCGGTCGACGGCAACCAACGCCGCTTTCCTGGTCGAGGCAATGGAGAACGGCTCCGCGTCGACAGACAAGTCGTCGGATGTCAACACGATGACCGGCGCGATCCTGAATTACGAGCGGCGCATCGCCGAACTCACGCGTCAGAAAGGTCTGATGAAGGAACTGCGTCATTCGCTCGACGCGATTGTCGAAGATGGTGTCGGGCAACCCGGTTCGCGGGCCGCACAGGCAAGGTCTGCGGGCAGAGGCTGACAGCGCTTCCAGGCGCGGTCATAGCTGCAAAACATTAGAGGAGTAAGAGGGGGGAGGATCAGAAGCGGCTCTCTGGAGGCGGGCCAGGAATGACTTTGGGTTGGGGCGGACAGCACAAAGGTAAGTTTGTCATGAACGCATATCCGAACGACACCTCCACCGCGGCTGCTTGCAGCATGCCGCGCGCGAATTCGAATAGGTCGAAGACGCTTAAGCTCTGGCTCGCCGGCGCGCTGGTTGCGGCCGCGGCCGCCATTGTGGCACCACCCCATTCGGTGCATGCCGAGGAGATGCAGAGCGCGCCGTCCTTCGTCGACAATTTTTCGAATTTCGACCGTTCGCGCTGGTTCGTCTCCGACGGCTGGAGCAACGGCAATCATCAGAACTGCACATGGTCGAAGGACCTTGTCCGGCTTTCGGACGGCGTGCTGTCGCTGAGCTTCGAAAAGCGCAAGCTGAAGGATCGCGACTTCGCCTGCGCCGAGGTCCAGACCAAGCAGCGCTATGGCTACGGCGTCTATGAGGCGCGGATGAAGACCGATACCGGATCCGGCCTCAATGCCGCCTTTTTCACCTATATCGGACCGCAGGACAAAAAGCCCTGGGACGAGATCGACTTCGAGGTCCTCACCAAGGACCCGACCAAAGTCCAGGTGAACAGCTACATCCAAGGCAAGCCGAAGAACGGCAAGCTGGTCGACGTCGAAGGCGGCGCCGATAAGGGCTTCAACGACTATGGGTTCGTCTGGGAGAAGGACCGGCTGCGCTGGTATGTCAACGGCAAGCTGGTCAACGAGGTGACCAACCCGGACGAATTGCCGACCAATCCGCAAAAAATATTCTTCAGCTTGTGGGGCAGCGACAAGCTGACCAACTGGATGGGCGCCTTTGCCGATCCCGGCCGCAAGGTGACCATGCAGGTCAAGCGCATCGCTTTCACAGCGCTCGGCCAGCCGTGCCAGTTCCCGGAGTCGCTGGCATGCACCATAACCAACAGCAACTAGGCATGTCCCCCAAAGTAGGAACTGGTTTTGGGATGCGGATCATGCCGAATATCTAGGCCTCATGGGCCTGGGGGACATCTTAACTGGCCGGGCCGTTTTGCGGCCCGGCCTTAAACAGGAATAGAACCAAATGAATTTGACGGTGTTTGGAATTGGCTATGTCGGTCTCGTCCAGGCCGCGGTGCTTGCGGAAGTCGGGCACGAGGTGGTGTGCGTCGACATCGACGAAGCGAAGGTGGAGCGGCTCAACCAGGGTTTCATCCCGATTTTCGAGCCAGGACTGGAAGCTCTCGTCAAGGAGAACCACGCCGCCGGCCGCATCCGCTTCACGACCGACGCGGCCGCGGCGGTCAAGCATGGCCAGATCCAGATGATCGCGGTCGGCACGCCCCCTGGCGAGGATGGCTCGGCCGACCTGAAGTACGTGCTTGCCGTCGCCGAGGCCATCGGCCGCGAGATGGACGCGCCCAAGATTGTCGTCGGCAAGTCCACCGTGCCGGTCGGCACCTGCGAGAAGATCAAGGAAAGGGTCGCCCAGACGCTGAAGGCGCGCGGCCGCGAGGACCTGACCTTCGACGTGGCTTCGAATCCGGAATTCCTCAAGGAAGGCTCGGCGGTCGCCGACTGCATGAAGCCGGACCGCATCATCGTCGGGACGTCGAGCGAGGCCACCGAGGCGGTGATGCGCGAGCTTTACGCGCCGTTCAATCGCAACCACGAGAAGATGATCGTGATGGATGTCCGCAGCGCCGAGTTCACAAAGTATGCGGCCAACTGCATGCTGGCGACCAAGATCAGCTTCATGAACGAGATGGCGAACCTCGCCGAGCAATTGGGCGCCGACATAGAGGAGGTGCGCAAGGGCATCGGCAGCGATCCGCGCATCGGCTACCATTTCATCTATCCCGGCCTGGGCTATGGCGGCTCCTGCTTCCCCAAGGATGTACGCGCGCTGATCAAGACCGCCGAGGGCGTCAAGTTCGACGCCAAGCTGCTGCGCGCCGTCGAAGAGCGCAATAACGCGCAGAAATCGGTGCTGTTCGACAAGGTCAACCGCTATTTCCAGGGCGCCCTCAAGGGCAAGACGTTTGCGCTGTGGGGCCTGGCCTTCAAGCCGAACACCGACGACATGCGCGAGGCTCCGTCGCGCACGCTGATGGAGGCGCTTTGGGCCGCCGGCGCCAAGGTGCAGGCTTACGATCCGGAGGCCATGCAGGAGTGCCAGGCCATCTACGGCCAGCGCGAGGACCTTCTCTTGTGCGGCACCAAGGAAGCGGCCCTGCGCGGCGCCGACGCGCTTCTCATCTGCACCGAATGGAAGAGCTTCAGGGCTCCCTCCTTCGACGCGCTCAAGGACGCGCTGTCGACACCGGTCATCTTCGACGGCCGCAACCTCTACGACCCGAGGGTCATCGCCCGCTACGGCATCGAATACCACTCGATCGGCAGGATGGCGGCATGACAGTGTTCGCCGCCACCTTCCCGCCGCATGGCTCCGGCGAACGACAGTGGGACCGACAATGATGGGGTGCCGAATGATCGTGCGCGTTTCGGGAGATTCGATCTGATGGTGATGGACGTTCAGCCCGAACAGATCGCCAACGAGCATTTCGACCTCGTCGTCATCGGTTCCGGGTTTGGTTCAGCCTTTTTCCTGCATGAGTTCCTGAAGCGGCGCAAAGCCCGGGTCCTGGTGCTGGAATGGGGCCGCCACAACACGCATGAATGGCAGCTTGACCAGAACGCCAACACCGACATAGACGACGAGAGCACTTATAAGACCGACAATGCCGACAAGCCGTGGAACTACACGATCGGCCTCGGCGGTGGCACCAACTGCTGGTTCGCGCAGACGCCGCGTTTCCATCCCAACGACTTCAGGCTGAAGAGCACATACGGCGTCGGCAACGACTGGCCGATCAGCTATGACGAGCTGGAGCCGTTCTACTGCGACGCCGAGGAGGTCATGTCGATCTCCGGCGACCCCGACATGGCCCGGATGCTGCCGCGTTCGCGACCGTTTCCGCAGCCGCCGCACCGCATGTCGACGCCGGACCGGATGATGAAGGCGGCGCAGCCGGAGCAGCATTTCGTCATGCCGACCGCCCGCGCCCGCGTCGCGACGGCGCAGCGCAACTCATGCTGCGCCAACCTCAGATGCTGGCTGTGCCCGGCCGACGCCAAGTTCACCGCCAACAATGGTTTGATGCACGTCTTCCAGCACGCGGACGTGTCGGTTTGCTTGGGCGCCGAAGTGCGGCGGCTCGACCATTCAGCCGGCTCGGTGCGTTCGGTTGCCTTCCTGCGCGACGGCAAGGAATATTCGGTCAGCGGCGAACTCGTCATCCTTGGCGCCAACGCCATCCAGAGCCCTGCAATCATGTTGCGCTCGGGGCTCGGCGGCGAATTCGTCGGGCTCGGCCTGCACGAATCCTATGGCTGGAACTACGAGGTCTATCTCGACGGCGTCGACAATTTCGACGGCAGCACCATCACCACCGGCTTGAATTTCGGCCTCTATGACGGCCCGCATCGCGCCGAGCACGCGGCGGCGCTGGTCTATTTCGAGAACCGCTGGCAGCACGGCATGCGAGCCGAGAAGGGGCGGCTGCGGCAGGCGCTGCCGCTGGTCATTGTCACCGAAAACCTGCTCGACCCGGAAAACCGGGTGATCCTCGACAAGAACGAGAACGCTTTCGTCAGCTTCAAGGGAGCCTCCGACTATGCAACCAAGGGCATGGCCAAGGCGCTCGAGAGGCTGCCGGCGCTGCTCAACCCTCTTCCGGTCGAGCAGATATTCGATCGCGGCATAAGGCCGACCGAATCGCATGTGCAGGGCACCTTGCGGATGGGCACCGGCCCCGCCGACTCGGTGGTCGACCGCGACATGATCCACCACCAGCTCCGGAACCTCGTCGTCGTCGGCACCAGCACCTATCCGAGCTGTTCCTGCGCCAACCCAAGCCTGACCGCCGCGGCGCTTTCGCTGCGGGCGGCGAGCCGGCTGGCATGAAGGAGGGGTCGATGAAGATCACGCGACGCACCGCATTGGCCGTTGTTGCCGGCGGCATTGCTTCGACCGGCATCGCCGCTGCGGCCGTATCGTCCTTCTCGGATGAGGATCTGGTCCGCCTCACGCTCGAGAAATACTTCGGCCCGCTCAACATGCGCATCGAGCACCTGCAGCAATTCGTGCTCGAATTCCGCAACCGCAACCCGTGGATATTCCCGAGCGAAAAGCTGGCGGACGCGGTGACGCTTTTGGAGACCGTGAGGCTCGACAGGGCGCGCGAATTGCTGCCCAGGCGCAAGCAGCAGGATGTCGGCAATTTCGAGCGCTGGGTCATCGCCGAGTTCCACATGCTGACCGATTATGCCTGGCGCAGCTCGCCCAATGATCCGATCCGCTTCACCGGCTGGCATCCATGCACCAATCCGTTCGCCAATCTCGAGCAGCAGACTGCCTGACACTGCCCGCCGGCATGTTTGCCGGCAAGCCAGGAAAACTGGCCAAGAAAATGTGACAAGGAGCCGAACCATGAAAGTTCTCTTCGCAGGCGGAAACGGCTATCCGCCGCAATTCAGCGGCGGCGTCCAGTCGAGCACCCATCATCTGGCGGAGCAATTGATCGAACACGGTCATGAGGCATCGGTGCTTGCGGCCTTGTTCGGCCAGGGCATGTTCGGATACAAGGCGCGCGCCAAGATGAAGCTCCTCGGTCAGCGCGCCGTCATCGACAATTTCCCCGGCTATCCGGTGGTGCGCGCCTGGTTCCCCTGGGAAGCGGCCGCCTTTGCCGTAAAGAAGCTGCAGCCGGACGTAGCGGTGGTGCAGTGTCACAAATCGGTTCCGCTCGGCAAGGCGCTGGAGGCCGAGGGCGTGCCGCTGGTGGTCTATCTCAGGAATGTTGAATTCCATGAACTCGGGGGCGATCTGCGCGAGCTGAACTCGGCGTCTTACATCGCCAATTCCGAGTTCACGGCGCGCACTTACAAGCGCGAGTTTGGCATCGATTCCACGGTAATCCCGCCGACGATCAATCCGGCCTCTTACAGCACGCCGACGACGGGCGAGTACGTCACCTTTATCAATCCCTACGAGGAAAAGGGTTTCGAGCTGGCGGTGCGGATCGCGGCCGCCTGCAGGGAGATCCCTTTCCTGTTCGACGAGAGCTGGAAGCTGGATGACGATCACCGCGCCCGCATCGCGGAAACGATCGCGCCGTTCTCCAATATCAAGCTCGAAAACCGCACCGACGACATGAAGACTCTCTACGGCCGCACCAGGATCCTGCTGGCGCCGAGCAAATGGGAAGAGGCGTGGGGTCGCGTTGCCTCGGAGGCCCATTGCAGCGGTATTCCCGTCGTCGGCTCGCGGCGCGGCGGACTGCCCGAAGCGATCGGCTCCGGCGGCGTCGTGCTGGACTATGACGCGCCGCTCGAGGACTGGGTCACGGCGCTCAGGCGGCTGTGGAACGATCGCGAGGAATATGAGCGAGTCTCGGAAGCCGCGCTCACGTTCTCGCAGCGCCCGGAACTCGATCCCGAGCGCCAGTTCGCCACCTTCTTCGCCTTGCTGGACAGGGCTGCCAGGCAGCGCGCCCGGCGCGCTGCTTAATGCATGTCGCCCAGAAATCTGCAGCGGTTCTGGGGCGCGACAGGCATCAAAACGACGACCCAAACGTCGACTGAATGCGATTCGGCGCGAGGCACCTTAAATCCGCGTTAGGTTTTGCTTACGCTGGTCTTTTGACCCGGCTCTTCAGCATTTCATAGGCGCGTTCGCCGAGCAGGGCGCGCGCGGCGGTCTTGATGACCTTCTTGCGCCCCTCGGGCGAATTGATCTGCCTGAGCCGTGCCGGCAGGTTGCGGGCCGCCTGCTCCAGCGCCGGCAAGGAAAACGCGTCGGGAAAGCTCACGATGTTGGTTTCGACGCACAGCACCGGCTTGCCCGATAGCTTGGCGATCTTGAGCGCCTGCTCGTGCTCGCTCTCGATGAACAGGATGGCGTCCGACTTGCGATAGAACTCGGCCTTGAAGCTGCCATGCGCGCCAAGCCGCTGCCGCTCGGCCTTGCTCGGCAGGTCGAGCATGACGAGATGGTCATATTTGATCTCGTGCTTGGCCAGCCAGGCTTCAGTCAGCTTGCGATACTTTTCCAGCCGGCTGGTCACCAGCCAGCCGATCTTGCGCGTCGGCCCGAGAAGCGGCCGCGCCTCGGTGAGGAATTTTTCGTAGGCCGGCCCGTCGTCATTCTCGTCCGCGGTCGGATCGAGGCAAAGCACGCCGTCTATGTCGACGCAGCATTGCTCGAGGAAGACGTGATGCATGAAGTTCCACTGGAACATCCTGGGATGCGGCACGACCTCGAAGACGATATCGGTTTCCTTGTGCTGCGAAAGCAGGCCGAACACGGCCGCGTAGACGAAATCGCCCGGGATGCCGGCAGCCGCGATTTTGCTGCGCGCATCGCGCATGGCGTTGCCGCCGCTGACGCTGTCGTCGATCACCAGGATCTTGCGCATTTCGGAATGCTGCCGATCGAGCGCCGCACGCCGCTTGGTGATCCCCGAGGTGTAGATCTTGCCGGCGAGAAAGCTGTCGAGATCGGTCATCGGGATATTCGCCGTCAGGCTGACCAGCGTCGCGGCGAGGATGCCGCTTCGCGGCACGCCAACCACCAGGTCGATGTCGCGCGGCAGCCGGTGCAGGTTCCGCGCGATCGCGTCGTTCATGTCTGAGATCGATCGGTAATTCATGCTGTTGCCTAACCCTCAAGAATCAGCAGTTTTGGGCTGTCCGGCGGCGGCCGGAATGCCTGGCGGTTTGCGCCGGCAAGGTCATTTCGCCTCGCTGGGCGCGGGCGAAAACCCGCGCGCCGGGATCAGCCGCAGGGCCTCCCGAAGCGCCTCGCGGCCGGCGCCGAAGGCGAGCGCGACGATGATGGTGACGACATAGGACAGCACCGCGCCGCCTGCGAGAGCGATGATGGGCTGCGCCGGCAGCATCGGCTTGGCGACCCAGACCAGGGCCAGCGCCAGATGCGCGCCGAGCACGAAGGGGGCGGCTGCGTGCAGCACATGGCTCGCCTGCAGCGGCCCGGCCTTGCCGACATAGAGCCAGAGGAAAGGCGTCCGCAGATATTCGCTGACCGCATAGGCGACCGCGACGCCGAGCGCGCCATAAGGCAGGCCGATGGCGAAGGCCAGCACCGAGGTGACGGCGGTGATGATGCCCCAGCGCATGAAATCGCCCGAACGGCCCTGGCTGACGAACAGCCATCCGGCCGGATTGTTCAGCGGCTGCAGCAGGCCGGCGAAGCCCAGCGCGAGGAAAATGTTGGCACTCTCCCGCCATTGCGGGCCGAGCACGAACGGAATGAGCGTATCCGACATGGCGGTGGCGAAGGCCACGCCCGGCAACGCCACCAGGAGGATCAGCGGCATGACGCGCAGATACGCGCTGCGATAACGGTCCGGCTCGTCCTTCAGCCGCGAAAGTGCCGGCACCATCACCTTCGACAGCGGGTTGGTGATCTGGCTGAGCGGGAAGAGCAGCAGCTTGTAGGCGCGATCGTAGAGGCCGAGCTGCGCCTCGCCCCAATATTTGCCGATCAGCACATTGTCGAGATTTCGGGCAAAGAAATTGGCGAAGTTGAAGCCGGTGATGCCGGCGCCGAAATTGATCAGCTGGCTGATGCCTTCGACCTTGCGCGGCAGCCCCGGACGCCAGCGCGATGACACCCAGTAGCAAAGCGTCGGCAACACGGCGCCGGTCAGCGTGCCGGCAAAAAGCGCCCAATAGGAGCGGTCGATGAAGGTCCAGGCGATCGAGACCACAAGGCCCGTAACGGCGCTGGCGACGTCGATGACGGCGAGCCGGCTGAATTCCATGCGGCGCGTCAGCAACGCCAGATGCTGGGCGCCGAGACCATAGGCCATGATCTGCAGGCCGAAGGCGGCAACCAGCCCCGTGACGCGCGGCTCGCCGTAGAAGGCGGCCACCAGGGGAGCCGCCGCAGCAAGCACGCAGGCCAGGATCGCGCTCACCGCCGTGTTGATCCAGAAGAGGTAGTTGACCTCCTCGTGCCGGATGCCGGTTTTCTGGATCGTCGCCTGGGTCAGGCCGAAATCCTGGAACAGCGCGATGAAGGCGAGCACCGGCGCGCACATCGCCACGACGCCGAAATCCTGCGGCGACAAAAGCCGCGACAGCACGATGACCGACACGATTTGGGTGGCGACCCGCACGCCCTGCGCCATCGCGGTGACGACGGCGCCGCGCCCGACCGATCTGCGCAGGGAGCCCTCGGGCGGATCGAATGCACTGGTTTCCAAATTCTGGATTCCTGATTTTGCGCCAGTCATCATCGCGACCGGCGCCCGCCGCCATGCACAAACTACCGCAAGAGGTTTTTGCAGCGCAACAAAAAATGTGCGCCGATTGCTACGCTGCACCAAAAATGTTGCGATGCAGCAAAAGCTGTACTAGCATCCCCTCTTGGGTGGCGGGCCCAAAAGCGGTCGAGTTTCATGCTGCATGTCTTGTACCTCGTGCATGACATATCCGACCCGGCGGTGCGCCGGAGGATAAAAATGCTCAGGGCAGGCGGCGCCGGGATAACCCTGGCGGGCTTCCGTCGCACCTCCAATCCGATCGCCGAGATCGAAGGCATCAAGCCCGTCGACCTCGGACCGACGCGCGATGGCCGATTCGCCCAGCGCATCGGCGCAGTTGCCAAGGCCGCCATGTCGATCGGAACCAAATTCGCGGGCCTGGCGCGACCCGACCTGATCATCGCGCGCAATCTCGAGATGCTGGCGCTTGCCAGCCGCGCCAGGCGCGCTTTCGGCGCCAGCGTGCCGATCGTCTACGAGTGCCTCGACATCCATCGGCTGGTGTTGCGCAACGACCTGATCGGCAAGACGTTGCGCGGCGCCGAACGCCATCTGGCCCGCGACGTCAAGCTTCTGGTGACCAGCTCTCCCGCCTTCGTCGCCAATTATTTCAAGCCGTTCGGGCAAATCGCGGCGCCGGTCGAGCTGATCGAGAACAAATATTTCGACACCATGCCCGTGCCGGCGGATCATCGTCGCGAGGACGACAGCCCGGTAGCGCCGCCTTGGCGCATCGGCTGGTTCGGCGCGCTGCGCTGCCGGCGCTCGCTGGAGCTCCTGGCCGAGTTCACCCGCCGGCAAGACGGACGCTTCGAAGCGGTGCTCAGGGGCCGTCCCGCGCTCTCCGAATTCCCGGATTTTCATGCCTTTGTCGAAGCCGAGCCCTGGCTTTCCTTCGGCGGTCCCTATCGTAATCCGGAGGACATGGCGGCGATCTACCGCGAGGTGCATTTCTCCTGGGCGATCGATTTCTTCGAGCAGGGCCAGAATTCCGAATGGCTGCTTCCCAACCGGCTCTACGAAGGCTGCCGCTTCGGCGCCGTGCCGATCTCGATGGCGAGCACCGAAACCGGCCGGTTCCTGAAGCAGCAGGACATCGGTGTGCTTCTGTCCGAGGCCACGTCCGAAGGACTCGACACCGCGCTCGGCCGAATGGGTCAGGAACACTACGGCAAGCTGAAGTCGCGGGTGCTGGCACGCAATCCGCGGACCTGGAGCTACGACCGCAGCGATTGCCTGGCTTTCGTCGACAAGCTGCGCGGCCTGACCGCCGGTCGCGGGAGCTTTGCGACCGAGGCGCTGGCATAGGATGGCTAAGAATGGACAAAACCCGATGACGCGCACGACGGCATCGAGCCTGATCGTCATCCCGTGCCTCAACGAGGCCGCTCATATCGGCGGGCTGCTCCAGCGGCTGCGGCCGGCCGCGGCGCGGCTCGGCGCGCGCATCGTCGTGGCCGACGGCGGCAGCACCGATGGCACACAAGGCATCGTCGAAGAACTCGCTGCGGAGGATCCACGCGTCATCCTGATCGCCAATCCGAAGCGCATCCAGAGCGCGGCGATCAACCTTGCGGTGGCGACCTTCGGCGACGACGCCGACTATCTCATCCGCATCGATGCGCATGGCGGATATCCCGCCGATTATTGCGACAGGCTGGTCGAGGAAGCGCAAGCTACGGGTGCCGATTCGGTCGTCGTTTCGATGCTGACCAGCGGCACGGGCGCGGTACAGAAGGCCGTGGCGGCGGCGCAGAATTCCAGGCTCGGCACCGGCGGCTCCAAGCACCGCCACATGTCGGCCGGCGAGTGGGTCGACCACGGCCACCATGCGCTGATGCGCATTGCCGCGTTCCGCGCGGTCGGCGGCTATGACGAGAGCTTCAGCCATAACGAGGACGCCGAGCTCGATCACCGCCTCCGTCTGGCCGGCTACCGCATCTGGATGAGCGGCAAGACGCAGATGGTTTATTATCCGCGCTCCACCTTGAAGAGCCTGTTTTTCCAATATCTCGGCTATGGCCGCGGCCGCGCCAGGAACGTGCTCAAGCATCGCATGATGCCGAAGCTGCGGCAGATGATCCCGCTGCTGGTGTTTCCGGTGGTCCTGATGGCGCTCTTGTCTCCGATCTTTGTTCTGGCGGCCGTGCCGTTTCTGGTGTGGGCGGGTGTCTGCCTCGGTTACGGCGTCCGGACCGCGATCAGCCAGCGGAATCCCGCCATAGCGCTGGCCGGCGTGTCGGTGATGGTCATGCATCTGGGCTGGTCCATGGGCTTCTGGCTGCAACTCTTCGGCCCGCAGCCGTCGCGCGAGGCGGCGTGATGGCTGCGAAGAGGAGCGGCAGCATCGACATCTGCATCTGCACTTTCCGCAGGCCGGAGCTTGCTGACACGCTGCGCTCCATCGCCGCGCTGGAGAACCCCGCCGGTTTCGAGATCGGCATCGTCGTCGCCGACAATGACGACGAGCCGAGTGCGCAGCCGCTGGTGAAGGCGCTGGCGCAGGAACTGAAGCTGCCGATCCGCTATCGCCACGCGCCGGCGCGCAACATCTCGATCGCTCGCAACGCCTGCCTCGATGCCAGCGTCTCGGACCTCGTCGCCTTCATCGACGACGACGAGACGGCTTCGCCGGGCTGGCTCGTCGAACTCGTGGCGACCGCGGAGGCGACGGGCGCGACGGCCGTGCTCGGGCCGGTCCGCGCGACATATCGCCAGGACGCGCCGGACTGGATGCGCAAAGGCGATTTCCACTCGACCTTGCCCGTCTGGGTGCGCGGCGAGATCCGCACCGGCTACACCTGCAACGTCCTGCTCAGGATGACCGAGGAAAGCCTGCGCAACCGGCGCTTCAGCCTGGCGCGTGGCCAGACCGGCGGCGAGGACACCGAATTCTTCGATTCAGTGGTCAAGTCCGGCGGGCGCATCGCCTTTGCCTCCCAGGCCTTCGTCGACGAGGTGGTGCCGAGCTCGAGGGCCGCCTTCGACTGGCTGCGCCGCCGCCGCTTCCGCTTCGGGCAGACGCACGGCCATCTCATCGGGCGCAACATCGGCGGCCTGCGCCGCGTCTGCCAGATCGGTCTCGCCTCGGCGAAGGCGGGCTACTGCTTCGGTATGGCGCTTTTGGCCGCAGTCAGCCCGGTGCGACGGAACCGCAGCATGCTGCGCGGCATTATGCATCTCGGCGTCGTCAGCGGTTTGGTCGGAGTCCGCGAAATCCGCCAGTACGGCATCACTCAGCAGGAAGGGGAAAAGCGTGCAGCCTGACGTCAGCTTCGTCATCGCCGCTTACAACGCCGAGGCAACTCTCGACCGGGCGATCGCCAGCGCGATGGCCCAGCGCGATGTCGCGATCGAAGTCATCGTCGTCGACGACCGGTCGAACGACCGCACGCGCGATGTCGCGCGCGCTTATCCTCAGGACATCGTCACGGTGGTCGCGCTTCCCGCCAACCGCGGTCCTGGCGGCACCAGGAATGCCGGGCTCGATCTGGCCCGCGGCCGCTGGGTCGCCGTGCTCGATTCCGACGATGCCGTCCTGCCCGGCAGGCTGGCGGCCATGATCGCTAGGGCGGAGAAGGCGGGTGCCGAGATCGCGGTCGACAATGTCCAAGTCGTGCGCGAGGACGGCACGCCCGAAGACATGATGTTCCCGACCGGGTATCTCGAAGAACTCGGCGAAATCTCGCTGACCGACTATATCGCCGGCAACATCGTTTTCGAGTCCCGCTTCAACCTCGGATATCTGAAGCCGATCTTCCGGCGCCGTTTCCTGGACGACAATCAACTGCGCTACGACGAAAAGCTGCGCATCGGCGAAGACTACATTCTTCTGGCGAGCGCGCTGGCCAAAGGCGGCCGCTGCGTGGTCGAGCCGACCGTCGGCTACGTCTACCATATCCGCACCGGCTCGATCTCGCGCGTGCTCGAGTTGCATCATGTCGAGGCGATGGCCGAGGCCGATGCCGCGTTCGCGGCCGCGCATTTCATGGACGACGGCGCCAAGGCGGCTTTCGCCAGACGCGGCCGCAGCCTGCGCAAGGCGGCCTCGTTCCTGTCATTGGTGCACCACATCAAGGCGCGTGCGCCGCTGAAGGCGATACGCACGGCGCTCAGCGATCCGGCCGCGGTCCGGCATATGTCGATGCCGATCGCGGCTCGGCTGAGAAGGGTTGCGGCACAGTTTGCCGTGGGCACGGGGAGGTGAAGTATGCAGGCGCATGGAATGCGGTTTCATAGCCAGCGATAGGTAAAAAAGCGATATCCTCAGAAGGAATAAGCGATGCAGAAAGTCAGGAAGGCAGTCATACCGGTGGCGGGGCTCGGAACGCGGTTCCTGCCGGCGACCAAGTCGATGCCGAAGGAAATGCTGCCCGTCGTCGACAAGCCTGTCGTGCAATATGCCGTGGACGAGGCCTTCGAGGCCGGCATCGAGCACATCGTCTTCGTCACCGGGCGCAACAAGGCGGTCATCGAAGACTATTTCGACCTGCACCCTGAACTGATCGGGACCCTCGAGCAGACTGGCAAGAAGGCGCAGCTCCAATCGCTGGAAAGCTTGCTGCCGGTGGCCGGCGCCACCTCCTTCATCCGCCAGCAGTCGCCGCACGGTCTCGGCCATGCCGTATGGTGCGCACGCGACGTGATCGGCAACGAGCCCTTCGCGCTGCTGCTCCCCGACATGGTGTCCTTCGGCGCGCCGGGCTGCCTGGCGGAAACCGTCGACCTCTATCAGCGGACCGGCGGCAACGTCATCGCCGTCGAGCGCTGCGATCCTTCGGAAACCAGCAAATACGGCATCGTCGGCCGCGGCGCCGAGGTGGCCTCGGGCTTCGAAGTAACCGCCATGGTCGAGAAGCCGGCCCCCGCCAACGCGCCGTCGAACTTCTACATCAACGGCCGCTATATCCTGCAGCCGGAGATCTTCGCCCTGCTCGGCACCCAGCAACGCGGCGCCGGCAACGAGATCCAACTCACCGACGCCATGGTTCGACTGGCTGAAAGCCAGCCTTTCTATGCCCAGCCCTTCAACGGCCGCATGTTCGACTGCGGCTCCAAGGAGGGCTTCATCGAGGCCACCATCGCCTTTGCTCTGGCGCGCGACGACATGAAAGGACCTGTCTTCGAAATGCTGCAGCAATTCGTCCGGTCGCACGAGCGCCGGGAAGTAGCCGCATAATGCCCAAATTTTGGGTGCATATGCGAAATCGCGATGGCGCGACAGCCGCGCAAGCGCTTGGCCTTCTTGGCCGGGCGCTCCGTGGCACGAATGTTGCGTGGCCTTTTCTGGTAACGACGACACTCTTCGAAGGCCGGTAGCGCCTGCAACCTGGAATTGGACCGACGATGAATTATGCCAACTTTCCTCTCGACAAGAGGATGCCATTGCCCAGCACCGAACCGGAAAAGGGTGAAGACTTCATCGACATCGAGCGTCTGCTTGGCATGGCCGCCCGGCAGGCCAAGGTGGTGGCGGTCTGCGCCGTCATCGGTCTGTTCCTGGGTGTGATTTATCTCCAGACGACGCCCAAGCAATACACCTCCCTTGCGAGCGTGCTGATTGACGACGGCCTGAACAAGGTCGTGGACGACATTTCGGCTGTCAGTGCCACGCAGCAGACGGACGCGACGATCCTCAGCCAGATCGAGATACTCAACTCGGCGCGGCTGGCATCGGAGGTGGTCGACAAGCTGAAGCTGGACCAGAACCAGGAATTCATGAACCCGCCGCAATCGGCTTTGGCCCAGGGAATCGGATTCTTGCGCGGCATCGTCGGCTATTTCCGCAGCGGCGGCGCCAACCAAATCCCCGGGATCGAGAATGTCGATGCCGCAACGCGCGAAGCCATGATGAAGGCGGCAACCCATGACTACGCGGTCCTCGTGCTGCAAACCGGATTGATGGCGGATCGCAACGGCCGCAGCAATGTCATCAGCATCGGCTATCAGTCGACCAATCCGGCTTTGGCCACGGCCATCACCAAGG
>NZ_RZSV01000146.1:0-14635 GCF_004023205.1 Mesorhizobium sp. M1A.F.Ca.IN.020.03.2.1
GCCTAGCCGAAGCGATCTGGGCGGCACCCTTTGCCGGTCTCGCCGTCGCCGTCATCGGCGCGCTTGTCTACGCCATCGTTGGCGCCCTGGGCCTTGCCGCCGGTCCGGCTGCGGCGCTCGCGCTTGCAGCGACGATGCTTGTCACCGGCTGCCTGCACGAGGACGGGCTCTCCGATATCGCCGATGGACTCGGCGGCGGCCGGACGTGCGAGAAGAAGCTGGAGATCATGCGCGACAGCCGCATCGGCGCCTATGGCGCCGCGGCGCTCGGCATCTCGCTGCTCATCCGCTGGAGCGCGCTTTCGGAACTGGCCGGCCCTGGCCACATCTTCCTGGCGCTTTTGGCAGCGCACGCCGCCTCGCGCGGCCTGTTCGGCGCCTTCATGCATCTTCTGCCGCCGGCGCGCTCCGATGGGCTGTCGGCCGACGCGGGCTCGGTCACTGCCGAAACCGCCGTCGTTGGTGCCGCGCTCGGAGCCGTGGCGCTGTTGGCGCTCGGCCTCGGCGGCGCAATTGCCGCGGTGATCCTGCTTGGCCTGCTGTTTGCCGCCTTTCGTGCGCTCTGCCTCAGCCAGATCGGCGGCCAGACCGGCGATACGATCGGAGCGCTGCAGCAGCTCGGCGAGATCGCCGTGCTGCTTGTCGCTTCCGCTTGCCTTTCCTGATTCTTCTTTCGGAGACCTTACCCTCATGTCCCCTCAAACAACGTCGTTCAAATCGCTCGAAGACCTTCGCGCCGCCTGCCTCGATCTGTCCGCCGGCAGCGATACGGCCGCCGCCGCCGTTGCCCGTCGCCAGGACACGCTGACCAAGCCGCAGGGCAGCCTTGGCCGTTTGGAAACGATCGCCGCCTGGTTGGCCCGCTGGCAGGGCCGCGACATGCCGAAGCTCGACGCGGTCAAAGTCTTCGTGTTTGCCGGCAATCACGGCGTCACCGCGCAGGGCGTTTCGGCCTATCCTTCGGAAGTCACGGTGCAGATGGTGGCGAACTTTGCCGGCGGCGGTGCTGCCATCAACCAGCTCGCCCGCGTCGCCGGCGCCAGGCTCGACGTCATCCCGCTCGATCTCGATCATCCGACAGGCGATTTCACGCAAGCGCCGGCGATGGACGAGCAGACCTTCCTCGCCGCGGTCTCGGCCGGCTACGACGCCGTGACCAACGATCTCGACCTCGTCTGTTTCGGCGAGATGGGCATCGGCAACACCACGCCGGCAGCAGCGATCTCGGCCGCTCTTTTCGGCGGCGGCGCGGAAAAATGGACCGGCCGCGGCACCGGCGTCGATGATGCCGGATTGATCCGCAAGATCACCGCCATAGAGGCGGGCCTCAAGCGCCATGCCGATTCGCTTTCCGACCCGCTGAAGATCGCCGCCGCCCTTGGCGGACGCGAGCTTGCGGCGATCTTCGGCGCCACGCTGGCCGCGCGCAAGAACAACGTGCCGGTGTTGCTCGACGGCTTCGTCTGCACCGCCGCCGTCGCGCCGCTGGCAAGGCTGCACCCGACCGGGCTGGCGCACACCGTCGCCGCCCATGTCTCGGCCGAAGCCGGTCATCGCCGCCTGCTCGAAGCGTTGGGCCTGCCGCCGCTGCTCGACCTCGGCATGCGGCTCGGCGAAGGCTCCGGCGCCTGCCTTGCCGTCAACATCGTCCGCTCGGCGCTGGAGTGTCATACGAGAATGGCGAGTTTCGCGGAAGCCGGCGTTTCGGAAAAATAATCTTCCTTCAAAATTTCAACGCTGTTGAAATGACGAAATAACGTCGTCTTGATTGATTCGTGCGACAGAGATGTTTCACGGGAGATCGAACGATGTATTTGAAGGGCCTAATATTTGTTACGTTTCTTGCTGGGATGGCACTGCCGGCCCTTGCCCAAGATCAATATGTTCGCCCGCTTCGCCCCGGCGAAGACGGATCTGCCAGAATCCAATCGTCGATTTCGATGACCCTTCCGGTCAAGGACGACGAGGACGCAGCCGCCCAGCAGCAGGCCGCACTTCACTCTTTCTACAAGGTCGCGGCCGTCAGTTGCGCCATGGTGGCCGAGACTGTCGCCGACACCTGCGAAATCACCGGCATGACAACTAACGTCAATGCCCGGGACCGCAATGTCGGCGGTTATGGCGGATCGCAGGTTACGGTGACCGGCCAGATCACGATGAAGGTCAAGTTCAAGGCCAGCTTGAGCAAGACAGCGCAGTAGGACTGGTGCCCATCTCGCTTGTTTTCTGGCCGCTTTATGGAAAGACTTTGGTGGGTGTGCACAGTATCGAACTGTGGACCCGCTGATTAAGAGTCAGCTGCTCTACCAACTGAGCTACACACCCACACCGCCGGGAAATCCAGCGTCGGCGGCGCATATAGCCGCCGGTTTGAACGATGTCCAGCCCTGCCGGATCATTTCCAGACAAATCGCCGAATTGCCGCAGGTGTCACACAAAAATCTGGCCTTCCGCCACTTTGATCGCATGGCCTCCGATGCGCGCGGAGGCCAGTTTTCCGCCGTCGACATTGAGCTCGAGCCGGATGCGCGAGGGTCTCCCCATTTCCAGCCCCTGCTCGATCCAAAGCTGCGAGATCCCGTCGGTTGGACCGTCGAAATGCATGATGGCGCCGGCAAAGGCCGCCGCCGCGGAGCCGGTCGCCGGATCTTCGTAGGAGGGATTGCCCGGCACGATCATGCGCACATGGAAGGCGCTGTCGTGATGCACCGTCTCGCGGCAATAGACGTACGGGCTGGCGAAGGCCCATTCGCTCTTGCGCGGCGCGAGTTCGGACCATGCCTGGTTGTCCAGCCTGACTTTTGCGGCGGCTTCGAGGCCGGCAACCGGAATGGTGAGGTAGGGCACGCCGGCCGACCAGAAGGAGACGCGGTGATTCTCGAAGCCGAGCTCATGCGGGCCAAGGCCAAGCGCGGCGCCGATCATTTCCGGTTCGGCGGCGAGTTCCAGCCGCTCAGGCAGTTTCGCCAAGTCGAATTCGGCGAAGGTAGCGCCATCATGCTTGCTGACCGCGCAACGCACGGGGCCGATGTTCTCCTCCAGCACAAAGATGCCAGTCGCTTCGCCAGCCTGCTCCGCAAGCGCGATAGCCGACCCAACCGTCGGATGGCCCGCGAACGGCATCTCATAATCGGGCGTGAAGATGCGTATACGGTTGCGATGCTTGGGATTTTCGGGCGGCAGCACGAACACCGTCTCGGACAGGTTGAATTCGCGCGCGATCGCTTGCATGGCGGCCGTATCCAGCCCCTCGCTGTCGAGCACCACCGCCAGCGGATTCCCGGCCAGCCGCTCGGTCGTAAACACGTCGTAAAGCAAGTAGTCGCGCGTCATTTGGAAAACCTTCCGCCTCGTCCCGAATTTCTGCTCGATCCCAACATGAGGGAAATTTAATTTGAAATTCGAACCTCAAGGCATGATTTGTTCACGGATAGGGACATCATTTGTCGTTATAGGGGTCCGTGGTGGACCAGCTTGTCAATCCGCCAAACGCAGAAACCGACACTTCCATCGAAACGGCCCTCGGGCTCGACCGCAAAGGCGTGAGCCGCAAGCGCCGCCGCTTCCGGCTCTACGCGCTGCTGGCGCTGGCTGTCGTGGCGGCCGCGATCGCCGGCTACCGCTGGAACGCCGTCTCGCCGCCCCGGATCGAATACACGACCGCGCCGGCGACGATTGCCGACCTGACCGTCAAGGTGTCGGCGACCGGCACGCTGCAGCCGCTGACGCAGGTCGACATCTCCAGCGAGCTTTCCGGCATCGTCCGCGCCGTCGCCGTCAACGAGAACCAGCAGGTCAAGAAGGGCGACGTGCTCGCGACGCTCGACACCGCCAAGCTCGAAGTCCAGATCGAGCGCGCCACCGCCTCGGCAAAGGCGGCGGCGGCCGCCGTCGAAGATGCCAAGGTCACGCTGCAGGAAAACCAGAACGCGGTGGTCCGCGCGAGCGCCCTCACCAAGCGCGGCATGGCGACGGATCAATCGCTTGAGGCCGCGACCGCGACACGCGATCGCTCCAAGGCCGCGCTCGACAGCGCCGAGGCCAATCTCGCCATCGCTGAGGCTGATCTGAAGGCCCAGCAGACCGACCTTGCCAAGAGCACCATCTACGCGCCGATCGACGGCATCGTGCTCACGCGCTCCGTCGATCCGGGGCAGACGGTCGCTTCTTCGCTGCAGGCGCCGGTGCTGTTCGTCATCGCTGCCGACTTGCGGAACATGGAGCTGCAGGCGGCGGTGGACGAGGCCGATATCGGCCAGGTCAAGCCCGGCCAGCATGCCCGCTTCACGGTCGATGCTTTCCCGGACCGTCCCTTCGACGCCGAGATCCGCGACATCTCCTATGCCTCCGTCACCACCGACGGCGTCGTCACTTACAATGCACGGCTGGAAGTCGACAACGGCGAGCTTCTGCTCAGGCCAGGCATGACCGCCACGGTCGCCGTGGTGACCAGGCAGGCCAAGGGCGTGCTCACCGTGCCGGCCACAGCCTTCCGTTACCGCCCGGCGCAACAGGCGGCCCGCGGCTGGAGCCTGCGCGACCTCTTTACCGGCCGCATGGGGCCCCCCAACCGGCAGCGCGAGGCGACGAAAGCACCGATCGACGGCTCTCGCACGCTCTATGTGCTGGACAACGGACGGCCGCATGCCGTCAACGTCAGGATCGGCTCGACCGACGGCGAACTGACCGAGATCACGTCCGGCCTCGAGGAAGGCGCAGAGGTCATCACCGGCTCGCAGCAACGGAGCTGACCGTGTCCGCTCCCCCGCTCATCACCTTCGACAGTGTATGGAAGAGCTATGGCGAGGGCGAAGCGTGCGTGCACGCACTTGCCGGCGTCGATCTTGCCATCCGCAGAAGTGAGTTCGTCGCCATCATGGGACCGTCCGGCTCGGGCAAGTCGACGGCGATGAACATCATCGGCTGTCTCGACACGCCGACGGCCGGAACCTACCGCTTCAAGGGCGTGGATGCAGGCCGGCTCGACCGCAACCGCCGCGCCCTGCTGCGCAACCTTTATGTCGGCTTCGTCTTCCAAGGCTACAATCTCCTGCCCCGCACCACGGCGGCGGAAAATGTCGAGCTGCCGCTGATCTATCGCGGCGTTTCCGCCCGCGAGCGCCGGGAGCTGGCCATGCAGGCGCTCGCCCAGGTCGGACTTGTCGGGCGCGAACATCACACGCCGGCCGAGCTCTCGGGCGGCCAGCAACAGCGCGTGGCGATCGCGCGTGCCATCGTCACCAAACCGACCCTGCTCGTCGCCGACGAGCCCACCGGAAATCTCGACACCGCGCGCACGCACGAAATAGTGGAATTGCTGACCAGGCTGAACGCCGAACTCGGCCTCACCATCGTTATGGTGACGCACGAAGCCGACGTCGCGGCATATGCCGGGCGCACGGTGCGCTTCCTCGACGGCCACGTCGCTTCAGATACACCGAAAGCCGAGGCAGCATGATTTGGGAAACCGTCCGCCTTTCGCTGATTTCCATCCGCCGGAACGTGCTGCGCTCGTTCCTGACCCTGCTCGGCATCGTCATCGGCGTCGCCGCGGTCATCGCCATGCTCACCATCGGCTCCGGCACCACCGAGAAGGTCAAGGCCGACATCTCGAAACTCGGCAGCAACCTGCTCGTCGTCCGCTCGGGCCGTCCGGCAGGGCCTGGCGGCCCCGGCGGGCTCGACCAGGTCACCCGACCGCTGGCCGCCAAGGACCTCGAAGCACTGGTTGCCCATCTCAGCGGCGCACGCGCCATCGCACCGGCGTCGCAAAAACAGGTGCGGGTCATCTTCGGCACGGAGAGCCTGACGTCGGGCGTTACCGGCACCGACAGCGCCTATCTCGACGCGCGCGACTGGAAGCTGGTGTCGGGCCGCCCCTTCAGCGATTCCGAGGCGCGCGCCGGCGCCGGCGTCTGCCTGATCGGCGAGACGGTGCGGCAGCAGTTCTTCGGCGCCGGCGATCCGGAGGGCGAGACGATCCGCGTCAACCGCACCTCCTGCCGGATCATCGGCCTGCTCGAGCCGAAGGGTTACACCGGCTTCGGCCAGGATCAGGACAATGTCGTGCTGATGCCGCTGGCCGCCTACCAGCGGCGCATCGCCGGCAACCGCGACATCGACTCGATCTACATCGCCGCCGACGACAGGACGCCGACCACCGAACTGCAGCCGCGCGTCGAGGACATCCTGCGCGACACGCGCCGCATCACGCCGGACCGTGATGCCGATTTCTCGATCCGCGACATGACCCAGATCGCCGACGCCATGGCCAGCGCCACCACCACCATGACCGGCATGCTGGGTGCCGTCGCCGGCGTCAGCCTTCTGGTCGGCGGCATCGGCATCATGAACATCATGCTGGTATCGGTCACTGAGCGCACGCGCGAGATCGGCATCAGGCTGGCGATCGGTGCGCACGAAAAACACATCCTGATCCAGTTCCTGGTCGAGGCGACGGTGCTGTCGCTGCTTGGCGGCATCATCGGCATCCTGATCGGACTGGCGCTCGCAGGCCTGGCCTCGGTGACGCTGACGATACCCTTCGCGCCGAGCCCGGCGGTCATCCTGCTCGCCGTCAGTTTTTCGGCGCTGATCGGCATGGTGTTCGGCTTCTTCCCGGCATTGCGCGGCGCGAGGCTCGATCCGATCGAGGCGCTAAGGCACGAGTGAACCGCCGCGTCGTCGGCCCGTGAACGAGTCAGACCAGCTCGTTGGCGAAATGCCACTTGATCAGCGGCTTCATGTGCCCCATCAGCCCGACCGGCAGGTCGGTTGCGTTGCGGATGATGACCGGACCTTCGATCTCCGGGTCCGCCTCGGCCGCGACGAACGTCTTTATGTGCTGCGCGATCTCGTCGGCAGGCTCGGCCACCCGAAAGCGACGGAAGATCACCGTGCCGCTCGATGTCGACAGCGCGTAGTAGCGCTGTCCACGTGCGGCGCCCGACAGATCGATCCCGGTTTCCTCGCCCACCTCGCGGATCATGTTGAAATCGATATCGACGAGGCCGTCGCGGAAATCGATCGGCTCGAAGGAGCCGGCGGCGAAATAGACGCGGCCGGCGTTCACCGTGTGCGAGCCCATCCGGATCGCCACCAGCGCATTGTCGCCGGCAACCAGCACGGCGTGCGCATAGGCATGTTCGGCGCCGCTGAGCTCCCGGTTTTTGCGCCACAGCATGAAAGTCGAGTACTTCACCGCATGGCAGCGGCCGATGAGCCGGTGGTCGCGATAGCTCAGCGCCGAAAGCAGCACCACGGTGCCGTCATATAGCGCCGGCTTCATCTCCATTTCGCGGCGCCAGTTTTCCGCGATCGCTGTCTGATTGTCGCGCTCGAACGGATGCGGGCTGGCAACGAGCCGTACGTCGACCGCGTCGACCGGCAAAATGACATTCCGCGGCAGGTCGAAGCTCACGGGCTCAGGCCATGTCCAGGTTGATCACCACCGGGCAATGGTCGGAGGCCTTCGGCCTGTCCCACCCGGCACGCGGAAAACGCTCGACTTCCTGGCCAGGCGGAAAGATGGTGCGCCAAGGCTGACCGTTGCGGATGATCTCCGGAACCGCGGTGGCGTTCTTCGCCGCCAAGGCCTTCGACAGCAGGATATAGTCCAATTGGCACAAATGCCGCTCTTGCGGGCCGCGCGTGTGATAAAAACTCCAGCGGTCCATCTCGGGCCGCCGCTCGACGACATTTTCGCAAAAGCCGCCGGCGGTCAGAACGTTGATCGAGGACTGGGCTTCGTCGACGACCTGGAAGCGATAGCCGTCGAAGCTGTCGCCTTCGATCTTCACGCGCTGCCGATAATCGTTCATGTCGCCGCAGATTGCCCAGCGCTTGTCGGCCGCATGGTCCTTGCCGAAGCGGTCCTCGATGATGCGGCGCACGGCCTGCGCCTCGGCGATGCGCAGTGGCATCGTCGCCTCGCGGCCATCGAGACCGTTGCGCGGCGAGCCCATTGACTTGAAATGCACGAGGTACAGCGTAAGCGGCACGCCGCCGACCGTTATGTCGATTTCCAGGCAGTCGCGCCGGAAGACGCGTTCGGTGGCCAGGTGCCCGAACGCCGCCAGCTCCGGCGTGAACAGTCCGAACTGCTCGAACGTGACATAGGCATGGCTGGTCATGCGCACGAATTCGATCGGCTGCCCCTGCGCGGTCTCGTTGCGCATCATCACGGCGACGTCGATGCCGCGGGAGTCGTTGCCGGCGGTGGTGTATTTCTGACGGTAGCCCTGCCCGATCATCTTGAAGAGATAGCCATATTCGAAGGCCTTCAGCCCCTCGATATTGTCCACCTCCTGCATGCAGATGACGTCGGCGCGTGTCGCGGCTATGGCGAGCGCGGTAAGCTGGCGGGTGTCATCGGACTGGGCGATGGCGCGCGCCTGTTCGAGCAGCCTGTATTCTGCTTCGCTCTGGATGTCGAACAGCGCCAGCGTTCGGTCCTCGATGAGCTGGTTGCGATAGCCGGAGAAGTCGAACCTGTTCATCAGGTTCTCGACATTGAAGGTGGCGAGGCGCAGCGACATGGCCGAGACCTTTGCCCGCAAGCAATGGCGAACACAAGAGCATACGCACGCCCGTTATGGTTGACGGAACCTTTCTGTTCATCTTCCGTTCAGATGGAAAGTTCCATCAATAGGCCTATTCCCGAGCGTTTTGGGCGTGGGGCCTTACTCGTGGAGAGTGAAATGAAACCGCTCTTGTCTTCCCTTGGATCCGGGCTTCTGGCCTTGGGTCTCTCCGCTGGGCTGACGGTGCCGTCGATTGCCGGCCCGGTCCTGCAGCCCGATATGTCGACCGTGACCAGCACGGCCGCATCCACCATCATCCGCGTTCGCGACAGCTGGGCCGGCGGCAACGACCGGCGGCAGATGTATGACTGGCGCTGGCGGCGCGGCGGTGACTGGCGCGGCCGCGATTTTAGATGGCGTGACGGCGACTTCCGCGCACGTCATTTCTCCCGCAACTGGGACGGAGATCGCAATTGGCGCTGGCGGCATCATCGCCATCATCGCCATCGCCACTTCGACAGCGGGGGCGCGGCCATCCTTGGGCTCGGCCTAGGCCTCGGTCTCGGCAGCCTCGCCTACAACAATTTCTACAATCCCTATTATTACGATCCCTATCCGCGCTACTATCAGCCGCGGCGCATTTACCGGACCGAGCGGCTTTCCAGGGCCCATGTCCAATGGTGCCACGACCGCTACCGGTCCTATCGGGCCTGGGACAACACGTTCCAGCCCTATAACGGCCCGCGCCGGCAGTGCATTTCGCCCTATATCTGAGCCCCTCGGCACGAAGCTCAACGGCGCCCGGCGGGCGCCGTTTCTTTTTGGCAAGGCGCGCCCGACGGCGACGCGATAACCTTAAATTTAGCAGATGCGTCTATCCGTGATGCGGTGCCCCATATGACGATCGCCAAGCTGCGATCCGCTAGGACGACTCCGCCATGACCGAGAACGAGTTGAGAGGCAAGCGCCGGCAACGCGTGCTGAAGGGCGCGGCGATCCTGACCGGCATCAACAATTCCGGGGTCATGTGCACGGTGCGCAACATGCATCCTGGCGGCGCCGAACTGAAGCTGCCGATCGAGGCGCATGTGCCCGACGAATTCCTGCTTTACGTGACGAAGGACCGGATTGGCTACAAGGCGATCGTCCGCTGGCGCCGCGACGACCGCATCGGCGTGGAATTCGCGGGCACCGAGCCGAAGCCGCATTGGCATTACGGCTGAGCGTGAGAGAAGCCGGCGGATCGCTCCGCCGGCTTTCACGCATGAATAGACCGAATTAGTTTTTCGCCTTGTCGACCAGCTTGTTCTTGGCGATCCACGGCATCATCGCGCGCAGCTTCGCGCCAACCTCTTCGATCTGATGACTGTCGTTGTTGCGGCGGATGCCCTTGAAGCGCGACAGGCCGGCGCGATATTCCTGCATCCATTCCGAGGTGAATTTTCCGGTCTGGATATCCTTCAGGATGCGCTTCATCTCGGCCTTGGTGTCGGCCGTGATGATACGCGGACCGGAGACATATTCGCCCCATTCGGCGGTATTCGAGATCGAGTAGTTCATGTTGGCGATGCCGCCCTCATAGATGAGGTCGACGATCAGCTTCACCTCGTGCAGACACTCGAAGTAGGCCATCTCCGGCGCGTAGCCGGCTTCCACCAGCGTCTCGAAGCCGGCGCGGATCAGCTCGACCAGGCCGCCGCACAGCACCACCTGCTCGCCGAACAGATCGGTCTCGCATTCCTCGCGGAAATTGGTCTCGATGATGCCGGAACGGCCGCCGCCGACGCCGCAGGCATAGGAGAGCGCCAGGTCGAGCGCATTGCCCGAGGCGTCCTGGTTGACGGCAACCAGGCACGGCACGCCGCCGCCCTTCTGATATTCGCCGCGCACGGTATGGCCGGGGCCCTTCGGCGCGATCATGACCACGTCGACCGAAGCCTTCGGCTCGATCAGGCCGAAATGCACATTGAGGCCGTGCGCGAAGGCGATGGCGGCGCCGTCGCGGATGTTCGGCGCGATCTCTGATCTGTAGATGTCGGCCTGCAATTCGTCGGGCGTTGCCATCATCATCAGGTCTGCCCACTTGGCGGCATCCGCCACGCTCATCACCTTCAGCCCGTCGGCCTCGACCTTGTTGGCGGTCGCCGAGCCGGCCTTCAGGCCGATGGCGATCTCCTTGACGCCGGAATCCTTGAGGTTGAGCGCATGCGCCCGGCCCTGGCTGCCATAGCCGATGATGGCGACCTTCTTACCCTTGATCAGATTGAGATCGGCGTCACGATCGTAATAGACACGCATTTCGTCTTCCTTCCCGTTTTGAAGATCAGAGCATGATGCCGAAAAGTGTGAAGCGGTTTTCGGACGACATCATGCTCTATCTCTTGGATTTGGAGCCGGATTCAGATTTCAGGTCGACTTGACCTGAAATCATCCGGCTCCGGGGCCTTGCGGCCGGTTGTTTGCTCTCCCGGTCCTTGAGCCGTAAAGAGCGAGAAACTGCTGCGTCGCGCGGGCGGCATCGCCGCCGATCGTCGCCTCGGTCAATTGCAGCCGGTCGCCGAGCAGAAGCCGCATCTGCACGTCGCGGCCGACCAGACCGAAAAACGTCCGGAACGCCGTCTCGGCGTCCTCTAAGTCGAGCAGCCCGGCCTCGCGTCCCGCTTCGAGCACGGGCTTCAGACGCCTGGCCAGCGCGAAACGCCCATTCTGCAGCACGATCGCGCCAAGGTCATCCTTCCCGGAGCCGGCATGGCCGACCGCGACACGGTTCAGCGCGATGGACGTATCGCTCGAGATCACCCTCAGCCAGTCGGCAGCGAAGCGTTCGAGGCTTGCGGTCAGCCAAGCGAGGTCGAGGCCTTTGCGGTCGACCGGCGCCACGCGCACTTTCGAGGCCTGCCATTGCACCGTCGCCGTCAGCAGCCCGTCGCGGTCGCCGAACCATTTGTAGAGTGTTTCCTTGGAGCAGCTTGCCCGCCGCGCCACCGCGGTCATGGTCAGGTTGTCGCCCTCTTCGACCAATAGGCGAAGTGCTGCGTCCAGAACGGCCTGCTGCCGCTCGGTGAGCGTTTCGCTGCTGTCGGTGTCGGCGGCGGCTTGCAACACGTTTTCACCCGTTCCCGGTCGCTCAATAATGCGTACCGTACGTTACGGTTCGGCTTATTGCGCATTCGGGTTTCCAACGCAAGAGGCTGCGGCGAAAAAATCTGACGGTACCCACAAACACTCGTGAGCTAATCGCCGGCCAGTGGCTCGCGCAGCCGCCCGAGCAGTGCAGCCAGCGTTTCCAGCTCCTTGGCGGAAAGCTTGTCGCCCATCAGCTCGGCAATGGACGCGCCATAGACCGCCCAGATGCGGCGGCGCATCTCCCGGCCGCTTGGCGTGATGCGCACTGTCTGGCCACGGCCGTCATCCGAGACAGGCAGCTTTTCCAGCAGGCCATCCGCTTCCAGCCGGGCCAGCAGTCGCGACACGCTGTACTGCGCCAACAGAACGCGATCGATCAGCTCGAACGGCCGCAAGCCGCCCTCGCCCGCCTCGGCAAGCTCGTGCAGCACGTCGTACCAGGCGAGCGGCGGCAAGCCGCCGGCTTTCAGGGCATACTCGGTCTTTTCGACCAGCTGGCGCGAAACGCGCATCAGGCGGCCCCAGGCTTTGACGGCCTCGGGCGCAGGAGATTTTCTCGTCATCGAGGAACTTTATTCGATAGATGCAATTGCATCAAGCTTGACGGTCGATGCAAATGCATTCATATAGATGCAATTGCATCGATAAGGAGTTCCCGATGAAACATGAGATCTGTAAAGTGGCCGACATCCCGCAGACGGGCAGCCTGATCGCGCCTTTCTTCGGCCGCGAGATCCACGTCTGGCGCAGCGGCGAGCGTGTCCGTGCCGCGGCCAATGCCTGCCTGCATTTCGGCGGGCCACTCGACTGCAAGGACGGCGCCTTCATCTGCCAGTGGCACGGCGCCCGCTTCGACATGCAAAGCGGCGAGCGCCTCGTAGGCCCGGCGCCGAAGGGCTCGCGCCTGATGTTCCTGTCGACCCGCGTCGAGGACGGCGCGCTGAACTATGTCTGGGGAGAATAAGATGACGGCCAAACTCACCCTCGTCAGTCATCACCTTTGCCCCTACGTCCAGCGTGCGGCAATCGCCCTCGCCGAGAAAGGCGTGCCGTTCGAGCGCGTCAATGTCGACCTTGCCAGCAAGCCCGACTGGTTCAAGGCTATCTCGCCGCTCGGCAAGGTACCGCTGCTCTGCGTTCGAAACGGCAGCAAGGAGGAGATCATTTTCGAATCCGCCGTCATTCTCGAATTCCTCGAGGAGACGCAGGCCAATCCGTTGCACCCGGCCGATCCGCTCATGCGGGCCAGGCACCGCTCCTGGGTCGAATTCGGTTCGGCCATCCTCAACGCCATAGGGCGCTTCTATTCCGCCGCCGATGAGGCCTGCTTCCTCAAGGAAAGCAGCGGCTTGTCGGAACTGTTTGAGCGTGTCGAGGCGGAACTGTCGGCAAGGCGGAGCGGTCCGTGGTTCGCCGGGAAGCGCTTCTCGCTGGTCGACGCCGTCTACGGGCAGATCTTTCGCTACTTCGACACGTTCGACGAGATCGGCGCTAGCGGCATCCTGGACGGTAAGCCTCTCGTCCAGGCCTGGCGCAAGGCGTTGAGCGACCGGCAATCGGTGAAGGAGGCTGTCAGTCCGGACTATCCGCTGCGGCTGCACGCCTTCCTGCGGGCAAAGGCATCTTATCTATCGCGGATGATCCGGCTGCAGGCCATTGCGATTCCGCAAGCCCGATCGGCCTGAACGGATCGATCACCGTTCCCGCGACCATGGCGGCGAGCAACTGCGGCACCGGCGCAAGCGACGTTTTGACGCTTGTATCGGGGAAGGAAAGGCTCAGGCCTGCGCGGCATCGAAGGCGACGCGCGCCTCACGAACGGCATCGTGGTTGAGTTCGGCCCATTGGATCAGCATCTGCAACGGCGCGAACATCGAGCGGCCGAGATCGGTGAGGCTGTATTCAACGCTCGGCGGCTTGGTCGGAAAGACTTCGCGATGCACATAGCCGTCGCGCTGCAGGTCGTAGAGCGTCTGCGTCAGCATACGCTGCGAAATGTCGGGCACCAGGCGGCGCAACTCCCCGAACCGGTACGGCTTCTCGGCCAAAGCCATGACCAGCAGCGAGCTCCATTTGCCGCTGATGCCCTGGATCACATCGCGGACCGGGCAGTCGGCGAAATTGCCGCCGCCGGTCATGGCTTTGTAGACCTCGAGCTTCGATTTCAGACTGAAGATCTTGCTGTCCATCGCGACATCCATTGATCGAAACGGCGACCCGCCGGTGGTTCCCCGGCTGTGCCTACCTCCCGGAAAACTGCCTTCTTTACGGCCCTTGGTCAATTCTTATTTTAGTGCTGGTCTCTTTTTGAGACCATCGTTCAGACCCCTTCGACGCAAATTTCAGGAACTTCCCATGACCGAAACTCTCCTTGTCACCGGCGCTTCCGGCCATCTCGGCCGCGCCGTGATCAACCATCTGCTCGATGCGCAGAAAGTCGCGCCGGCAAATATCATCGCAACCACGCGCAATCCCGAAAATCTCCGCGACCTGGCAGCCCTCGGCATTGTCGTCAGGCCGGCCGATTTCGACGATCCGGCCTCGCTGGAGCGCGCGTTCAAAGGCGCCGACCGAGTGCTGATCGTCTCGACCGGTGAGCTCGACCTGAAGAGCGACCGGCGCCTCAAGCAGCATCAGGCCGCGGTGGCCGCAGCCAAGGCGGCAAGCGTCTCGCACCTCCTCTACACCTCGATGCCCAATCCCGAGCCGGTCTCGCCGGTGCTGTTTGCCGGCGACCACTACGGCACCGAGCAGGCCATCAAGGCGAGCGGCATTGCCTACACCATCTTCCGCAACGGCTGGTACCAGGAGAACCTTTTCATGGCGCTGCCGCACGCCATTTCGTCGGGCAAGTGGTACACGTCGGCTGGTGACGGTCGGATCGCGCACGCCGCGCGCGACGACATGGCCGCCGCGATCGCCGCGAGCCTCGCTTCCGGCTCGACGGAGAGCCGCGTCTACACGCTGACCGGCCCGCATGCCTACAC
>NZ_RZSV01000147.1:0-14593 GCF_004023205.1 Mesorhizobium sp. M1A.F.Ca.IN.020.03.2.1
GATGGGGAAGCATCCGGAATACTGATCCCGCTGCATGAGGCGCGCAGCGCACGCCTCGACCAGCCGGTGCGCTTCGACCGGCGCGAGCTCGACCAGATCCTAAGGCTTTACGGACGCATGGTGGCGGCCAATGAATGGCGCGACTATGCGATCGACCATCTTTCCGATCGCGCTGTCTTTTCGGTCTTCCGCCGCGCCAGCGAAGTGCCGCTGTTCCAGATCGTCAAGGACCCGAAACTGGCGCGCCGACAGGGCGCCTTCGCCGTCATCGCCGCCGGCGGACGCATCCTCAAGCGCAGTCAGGAACTCGGCCGCGTGCTCGGCGTCTTCGATCCCAAGCTGAAGCTAGTCGAAGCTTAACTGTCCAATTTGCCGCGAAATCTCCGCTCCGGCAGTGACTCCGGATCCGGCGGCACTTCCGCGCCGCCGTTGAGCGGCAGCTGCATGAACACGGTGTCCAGCCAGCGCCCATGCTTGTAGCCCGAGCCTTCCAGGCGCCCGGAGTGACGAAAGCCGAGCTTCTCGTGCAGGCGCACCGAGGCGCTGTCGGCATGGCCGTCGCCGATCACCGCGACGATCTGGCGAAAGCCGGCCAGGCGCGCCGCCTCGATGAGCGCCAGCATCAGCAGGCGGCCGATGCCCTGGCCCTTGGCCTGGGGCGCCACATAGACCGAGTCCTCGACGGTGAAGCGATAGGCGGGCCGGGGCCGGAACGGTCCGGCATAGGCGTAGCCGAGCACGACGCCCTCCCTTTCAGCCACAAGATAGGGAAAGCCGCCTCGTGCCAAACTGTCGAATCGATCGCCCATTTCGGCGCGGCTGGGCGGCTCCAGTTCGTAGCTTGCGGTGCCGTGCGTGACCGCGTCCGCATAGATTTCGGTTATTCGGTCGAGGTCGGCCGCAGTAGCGGCTCTGATCGCCAGATTGCTCATAATTTGTGCAGTTCTTCCTGTTGCCTCAATATCAGCAGAGGAGCGCACAAAAGGAAAGGGCGGCCGTTGGGCCGCCCTTTCCGAAGTCTATGGTCCAGCCGGACGGCTACCGTTTAGCGGCGATCGCCCATGAACTGCAGCAGGAACATGAACAGGTTGATGAAGTCGAGATAGAGCTGCAGCGCGCCCATGATCGCCTTGCGGCCGGCGACATCCGCGACGTCACCCTCGAAATACATCTCCTTGATGCGCTGCGTGTCGTAGGCGGTCAGACCCGCGAACACCAGCACGCCGATCGCCGAAATGGCGAAGGCCAGCGCCGACGACGCCAGGAAGATGTTGATGACCATCGCGATCAGCAGGCCGATCACGCCCATGATCAGGAACGAGCCGAACGCGCTCAAATCGCGCCTGGTCGTGTAGCCGTAGAGCGACAGGCCGCCGAAGGCCGCGGCCGTGGCGAAGAAGGTCTGGGTGATGCTGGTGCCGGTGTAGACGAGGAAGATCGTCGACAGCGACAGGCCGACAAGGCCGGCATAAACCCAGAATGTGGTCTGCGCCGCAGCCACGCTCATCGATTGGATCCTGAAGGACAGGAACATCACGGCAGCGAGAGGCGCCAGAATAACGACCCAGCGGAACGCGCTAGCATAGATGAGCTGGCCGAAGGCGGTGAGCTGGCCGTCGCCGGTGACGGCCAGCTGGAATGCGCCCCAGGCGGCAATGCCTGTGATGAGCAGGCCAAGCCCCATCAGGTTATAGACTTTGATCATATAGGCCCGCAGGCCCTGATCGATATCGACGCGCGCGCCGGAGGCGGCGGACGTCTGGTAGTTGCGAATGGGATCAGCCATTGGAAATCCTCTATTGCTTCTGCCCCGTCCGGTGACAGGTCCTTGGAGCGACCTCCTTGGACCAGGCGCCGCTGGCGGGACTCCAGCATGCCTAGCGCGAAATATGAGCGTTCTCGACCTCAAGAACAAGACGGTAACGAGCGGTAACGCTTCGTGAGAAAGCAAAAGCCCGATTTTCAGCCTTTTCCCGCCGGCATTCTTACCAAGATTTAACGCAGACAGGCCACCGAAGGGCGCTGCCGGATCAAAGCTCGCGCAGCACCGGCGCCGCCTTGTGGCCAAGCACCCGCCAGGTGCCGGCAAGGCCGATGCCGACGGTGACGGCGAGCGAGACGAGGATCGTCGCCACCGCAACTTCCGGCATGAAGTGCGACGGCAGCGTCATGATGCGGGCCACCACGAACCACGCCGCGACGCCGCCCGCGGCAAGCGCGAACAGCGCGGTCGCAAGACCGATCAGCACATATTCCAGCGAGAAGGCCGCAATCAGCGTCCTCCTTGTCGCGCCGAGCGTCTTCAGCACCACCGCGTCGTGGATGCGCGCCCGGTTGCCGGCGGCCAAAGCCCCGGAGAGCACCAGCACGGAGGCGATCAGCGCCACGCCGGCTGCGGCGCGGATCGCCGTGCCCAGCTGCGCGACCAGCCGGTTGACGATGTCGAGCGCGTCCTTGACCCTCACCGTCGTCACTGCCGGAAAGGCGCGGGTGACAGCGTTGAGCAGCCGCGCGTCGTCGGCCGTGGTGGCCTTTCGGTCGGTCAGCGTCGCCAGCCAGCCATGCGGCGCGCCGGCGAACGTATTGGGCGAGAAGATCATGACGAAATTGATACCCATGGTTTCCCACTCGACCTGGCGGAAGCTGGCTATTCTTGCCGTCACGTTGCGGCCGAGCACGTTGACCGTGACCGTGTCGCCGAGCTTCAGCCCGATCGCTTTGCCTTCCTCGGCCGAGAACGACACCAGCGGCTCGCCGGAATAGTCCTGCGGCCACCATTTGCCTTCGGTCAGCGTAGCGTTTTCCGGCTGCTTTGCGTCATAGGTCAGCCCGCGGTCGCCGCGCAGCACCCAGGCGCCGTCGGCCGGGACCTTCACCTTGTCGACGGCGATGCCGTTGAGCGCCATGATGCGGCCGCGCAGCATCGGCACCTTGACCAGCATCCCTTGCGGCGCTTCCTTTTCGACCAGGCCGGCAAAGGCATCGACATCGCTGCTCTGGATGTCGACGAAGAAGAAGTTCGGCGCCCGCTCCGGCAGGCTGCCGGAGATCTGGCGTCTGAGATTCCCGTCGATCAGCGCCAGCGTCACCAGCAGCGTCAGGCCGAGCCCGAGCGACAGCACCACCGATGGCGTCAGCGCGCCGGGCCGATGGATATTGCCGAGCGCCAGCCTGAGAGAGACCGACCGCAGCCGCGGGCTTCGCCGGGCCAGCCATTGGACCAGCGCCGCCACCAGCCGCAGCACCAGGAAGGCAAAGACGGTGGCGCCGACGAAGATCGAGGCGATGCGCCGATCGTCGGCGGAAAGGATGGCGAGCGCCGCCAGCGCGAGCACGATCGTCAGCGCGGCGCCGACATAGGGCAGGCGCGGCAGGCCGCGGCTTTCGAACCCCATCTCGCGAAACAGCGCCGTTGCCGGCACGTCGCGGGCGCGGCCGAGCGGCAGCAGCGCGAAGGCCAGCGTCACCAAAAGGCCGAACAGTGCCGCCATCGCAAGCGCGCCGGGATAAAAGCCGCCTTGCGCCGGCACCGGAATGACCGACTGCAGGAGCGCGCTCGCCACGAACGGCATTGCCGCACCCAGGATCAGGCCGAGCACGATGCCGAGGCCGGCAATCAAAAGGATCTGCACGAGATAGATGGCGAAGACGAAGCCCCCGGAGGCGCCGAGGCTCTTGAAGGTGGCGATGACGCCGCGCTTGCCGTCGAGATAGGCGCGGACCGCATTCGCCACGCCGACGCCGCCGACCACAAGCGCCGTCAGCCCGACCAGCGTCAGGAACTGCGAGAAGCGCTGGATGTTGGCGGAAAGCGCCGGGGCTGCGTTGCTGCGCGTGCGGATCGACCAGCCGGCCTGCGGAAAGTCCTTCGCCGCTTCGGCTTGAATGCCTTTGATCCGCGCCTCGCTCGCGCCATCGGGCAGTCGGATCTTATAGGCGTTCTCGACCAGGCTGCCGGGCTGAACCAGCCCTGACGCGACCAGCCCGTCGTGCGAAATCATCAGCCGCGGCGCGAAGCCGAAACCGTCGGAAATCGCGTCGGGTTCGCTGACCAATCGGGCCCTCAGCTCGAACGTTGCGCCGCCAAGCTTCAAGCGGTCGCCGATATGCAGATTGAGGCGATCGAACAAGAGAGCGGGCGCGGCGGCGCCGAAGATGCCGGATCTTTCGCCGAACAATTCATTCCTGGGCAGCTGCGGATCGGTCTCCAGCGTGCCGTAAAGCGGATAGGCGTCGTCGACCGCCTTGGCTTCGACCAGCGCCTGGTCGGAGCCGTCCTCGAGCCGCGCCATCGAGCGCATGCCGGAATTCAGCGAGACCGTGCCGAGGCTCTTGATGAAGCCGAGCTCGGCGTCCGAAGCGCTGCGCTGGTTGATCTGGAAGCGCAGGTCGCCGCCGAGCAGCGTCTGGCCCTGGTTGGCGACGCCGGCGGTAATCGCCTGCGCCACCGAATTGACGCCGCCGATCGCCGCGACGCCAAGCGCGATGCAGGCGAGGAAGATCATGAAGCCGGACAGGCCGCCGCGCATCTCGCGCAGCGAGAAGCGGAGGGCCAGCCTCAAAGTCCGCATCAGGCCGGCACCCTAGCCTGTCTTGGCGCGTCCTCGATGCGTCCCGAGCGCATCGACACCTGACGCGAGCAGCGGCCCGCAAGCGCCGGATCATGCGTGACCAGCACCAGCGTCATGCCGCGCTCGGCCGCCTTGGCGAAGAGGAGGTCGGCGATCTGCTTTCCCGTCGCCTGGTCGAGGTTGCCGGTCGGCTCGTCGGCAATGAGGATGCGCGGCGAGGGCGCCAGCGCCCTGGCGATCGCCACGCGCTGCTGCTCGCCGCCCGAAAGCTCTCCCGGATAGTGCGTCACGCGGTCGCTCAAGCCGACCGCCGCGAGTTCCTGCGCGGCCACGCCGAACGGGTCGTTGTGCCCGGCGAGCTCCAGCGGCACCGCGACATTCTCGAGCGCCGTCATGTTGGGGATGAGGTGGAAGGACTGGAAGACAATGCCGATGTTTCGCCCTCGAAACGAAGCAATCTGGTCCTCGCTTTTGCCGTTGAGCAATTCGCCGGCGATCCGCACCGTGCCCGAATCGACCCTTTCCAGCCCGGCCAGAACCATCAGCAAGGTGGACTTGCCGGATCCCGACGGGCCGACGATGCCGGTGGCTTCGCCGGCGGCCACATCGAGGCTGACGCCCTTCAGCACATGGACGGAGGAGGCGCCCTCGCCCAGCGTCAGCGAGACATCCCTCAATGCGATGACGGCTTCTGTCACAATGAATGCGCCCTATATGGTGGAAGAAGGAGGCAAAAAATGTCTCCTTTGCATGAATCGTGTCGGTCATATGGGGCTCGCCGCATGGGTTTCAAACACTCAGCTGCCGCAGCCCTCACTCTTCTCCTGGCGGTTTGCGGCGCTATTTCGCCGGCGCGCGCCGATACGTTCAAGATCGTCGGCTTCGGCGACAGCCTGATGGCGGGGTTCAGCCTTGGTCCCGATGAGGGCTTCACCGATAAATTGCAGGCGGCCTTGAAGGCAAAAGGCCTCGACGTCGCCGTCGGCAATGCCGGCGTTTCCGGCGACACCACAAGCGGCGGCCTCGCGCGGCTCGACTGGTCGGTGCCCGACGGCACCGGGCTCGTCATCCTCGAGCTCGGCGCCAACGACATGCTGCGCGGCGTGTCGCCCGAGATCGCCGAGAAAAATCTCGACGCTATGTTGGCCAAGTTGAAGCAGCGGAACATTCCGGTGCTCCTGGCAGGCATGCTTGCAGCGCCCAATCTGGGCGCCGAGTACCAGAAGGCCTTCGACGCCATCTACCCGAAGCTTGCCGCGAAATACGCCGTTCCGCTCTATCCGTTTTTTCTTGACGGGGTCGCCGGCCACCCGGCCATGCAGCTGGAGGACGGTCTTCATCCCAACCCGAAGGGAATAGACGTCATGGTCAAAGGCATTCTACCGGTCGTGGAAAAAGCCATCGCCGCCAAGGGCGGCGCGTGATGGGACCAAAACGCCACGGTTTCCCCAGGGGAAAGCTTGTGGACAACAAACCGCTTGCCCCGCATGGCTATCGATGATTCGCTAGGGGCGAGAGTTTCGATTCGAGGACAGGAGGCTTCCCATGCCGCGTCTTTTCACCGCCCTCGAAATTCCGCGTGATGCCGCGCTTTCACTCTCGCTGCTCCGGGGCGGCCTGCCCGGAGCCCGCTGGATCGACGTCGAAAACTATCATCTGACGCTGCGCTTCATCGGCGATGTGGAGGGCCATATCGCCGACGACATCGCCAATGCGCTCGATCGCGTCAACCGTCCCTCCTTCCCCCTGGCGCTCTCCGGCGTGGGCGCTTTCGGCGGCAAGAAGCCGCACGCCGTATGGGCCGGCGTGTCCGCCTCGCCGGACCTGGTGGCGCTGCAGGGCGAGATCGACCGCATCTGCCAGCGGCTCGGCCTGCCGGCCGATCCGCGCAAATTCTCGCCGCATGTGACGCTCGCGCGCCTGCGCAATTCGAGCCCGGCGGACGTCGCGCAATATCTGTCGGCGCGCGGCAACTTTTCCACGCTGCCCTTCCGGGTCGGCCGCTTCGTCTTGATGTCGTCGCGCGATTCGGTCGGCGGCGGCCCCTACATCGTCGAGGAAGCCTGGCCGCTGGTTGGCGCCGATCCGCTCGCTTCCAGCCGCTTCGCCAGCGCCTCCGACGCCTCGCGGATCATGCGGTAGACCGAAACGAAGGCCTGCTGGTCTTCGTAGTAAGGGTCCGGCACATCGCGCGCATTTCCGCTGGCAAACTCCAGGAAGAGATGGATGCGGTCGCGCGTGGCCTGCGGCGCTAACGCCTTCAGATCGCGCACATTTGTCCGGTCCATGCCGAGAATCAGGTCGAAGCGCGAGAAATCGTCCAGCGCTATCCTGCGCGCCTTTTGCGCGGAAATGTCGATGCCGTGCCTTGTGGCAACCGCGATCGAACGCGGATCGGGCGCGGAGCCGACCTCCCAGCCGCTGGTCGCGGCCGAATCGAGCAGGATGTCCCGACCTTCCCCGCGCTCGGCCCACACGGCGCGGAAGACGCCTTCGGCCAAGGGCGAGCGGCAGATGTTGCCGAGGCAGACGAACAGAATGGATTTTATGGGCTTTGCGCTCATCGATCCGGCGCTATGGTTGGAATACCTCCGAATAGCACGGGAACCCGACATGACCAGGGAAAAACTCAACAAGGAAGCGATCACCGCAGCGCTGGCGGAACTCGAAGGCTGGTCGCTGGCGGCCGACGGCGCCTCCATCAAGCGCAGCTTCGGCTTCAAGAACTTCTCCGAGGCCTTCGCCTTCATGACCCGCGTGGCGCTGGCCGCCGAGAAAATGGACCACCACCCCGATTGGTCGAACGTCTACAAGACCGTCGACGTCACGCTGAACACGCATGACGCCGGCGGCGTCACGGCGCTCGACATCGAACTGGCGAAGCGGATGAACCGCTATTTCGGCTGACGACTGCCGATAAGTCCGATTCCGATTTGCCGGGCTGGCAACGGTGGAGACCTTGCAGGGGGGTGCCGCTTTCACCACATCTCCCGCGGTGGCCGCAACGCAAGCTGGCGCGTGGCCGAGGAGAGATTGATGGCGCAGGAATCCCGTTTCGATTTCTTTGGCTTCGGCGACAGGCTCGCCGGCGAAGGCGAGGTGCGCGAGAAGTTCTGGCGCACGGCCAAGAAGGCTGCCCGGCAGATCCCGTTCATGGAAGAGGTGGTCGCCGCCTACTATTGTGCCATGGACAAGGACACGCCGCTGCGCACCAAGGGTACCCTGCTTGCCGCGCTCGGCTATTTCGTGCTGCCGGTGGATTTCATCCCCGACTTCGTGCTCGGTCTCGGGTTCACCGATGACCTTGCCGTGCTCACCGCGGCAATCACCGCCGTCAGCGCCCATATCACCCCGGCGCACCGGCAGGCCGCCAGGGACGCCCTCGCCGACAAAGGTTGATCCTGGCTGACTTTTCGCCACAACGAAACCGCGAAACCGCCCGCGCGAAAAGACAAACTCTTGCCGCTTTCGTGCCCTCCAAGTTCGCGCCGGGACATCGCGACCGCCGCGTGGAAGCGGCGGCGCGAATGGCGGCGGTTTCCTGGGGTGAGTTCCTTTTGTTGGGAAAAATTCACCGTTTGGTAACCCTGATTAAATCAAAATGAAGCGACGGCAGGACGCCATGCGGCCCGCCTCCGCACCATTTCGGAATACGGGAAGAACGATGCGCGGATTGATTGCTACAGTTTCCAGCCTGGTCCTGGCGGCCGCCTTCGCGGCGCCGGCGCTGGCGCAGCAGGCGACCAAGATCGGCCAGCACAACGCCTGGGGCACGTACAGCTATCAGTCGGCAGGCGGCAAGGTCTGCTATGTGCTGACGGTGCCGACCGACAAGCAGCCGCCAAAGCTCGACCATGGCGACATGTTCTTCTTCGTCAGCCAACGGCCCGGGCAGCAGGTGTCCTATGAGCCGCAGTTCATCGCCGGCTACAACTTCCAGGAAGGCTCCAAGGCCACCGTCACCATCGACAAGAAGTCCTTCTCGATGTTCACCCGCGGCAAGTCGGCCTGGGTCGAGAACGCCGCTGAAGAGCCGGTGCTGATCGCCGCCATGAAGACGGGTACCGACATGAAGGTGCAGGCGAAGTCCGGTCGCGGCAACCCGACTTCCTACGTCTTTTCTCTGAAGGGCATCTCGGCCGCGCTGGCCTCGATCGCCAAGTGCAAATAGGCTGAGGCTCCCTTGGTGGAGGATGGCAATATGGAAGTCCGCCTCCCGCAAGTGCTGCCAGGGACAAGCGAATAAGGCGACAGCGCCAAGCTCGCCATTCAGCCTTGCTGCTCGACGGCCCTGCGCCGCCTGATCGCCTCGGCGATGAACACGCGTGACAGCGCGTGATAGAGCGGCTCGTTGGAGATCAGCCGCGCCGTGCCGTAGCCCAGCATCGCCGCGCACATCAGCGCGATGACGTTGTCGTGGTTGCCGGTCATTTCGAGGATGATGACGAAGGCCGTCATCGGCGCCTGCACGACGCCGGCGAAATAACCGGCCATGCCGAGCAGCGCGGCGAGGCCTGTTCCGGCGCCGAACGCCAGGCCAAGCGTGCTGCCGAGACCGGCGCCCACCGCCAACGACGGCGCGAAGATGCCGCCCGGAATGCCCGACACCATCGACAGCACGCCGGCCGCGAATTTTTCCAGGAAGAAGAACGCGGGTAGCGGCGCGCCTTCGACGGCGCCGCGGGCCTGAGCGTAGCCGGTTCCGAAGGTAAGGCCGCCCGAGACGAGACCGATCGCGGCAACCGCCAAGCCGCAGATGCCTGCCACGAGCAGCGCGCGCCACAATGGCTGCAGGCCATTCCAGCGTCGGACGCGCCGCGTGATCCTCAGCGCCAACAGCGAAAACAGCGCGCCGAAGCCGCCGCCGATGACGCCGCAGGCAATCACCAGCGGCCAGTCGGTGGCGAAGGCCACCGTGTCCCTGGCGACGCCGAAATAGGTGTAGTTGCCGAGCAGGCCGAGCGAGGCGAGGCCGGCGAGGATCACCGCCGTCAGCACCAGCCCGTTGGTCCGTGACTCATAGGCGCGACCCATCTCCTCGATGGCGAAGACGATGCCGGCGAGCGGCGTGTTGAAGGCGGCGGCGACGCCGGCAGCCGAGCCGGCCAGGATCAGGCCGCGCGCCTGCGCCACGCCGCCCCAGCGCGCCGCCTGAAGCATGAGTGAGGCGCCGACCTGCACCGTCGGGCCCTCGCGGCCGATCGATCCGCCGCAGGCGAGACCGATGACGGTAAGCGCAACCTTGCCCGCTGCCAGGCGCAGCGAAAGAAGGTGGCCGCGATCCTCGTCATCGCGCAGGTGACGGGCGGCGATCGCCTGCGGAATGCCGCTGCCTTGCGATCCCGGAAAGAAGGAATGGGCAAGCCAGGCGCAAATCACGAAGCCCGCGGGCGTCATGACCAGCGGCAGATAAAAGCGCCAGCTGCCGCTATCGCCGCCGGTGACGACGTGGAACAGCGCCTGCGCCCGGTCGGCCAGCAGGGCGAACAGCACGCTGATCAAGCCGATCGAGATGGCGCCGGCCCAGAACACAAGGCGCGGCTGCCAGACGCGGCGCGACGCCCACATAGCCTGCGAGCGCCGCAGCATCGGGTATCTACGCGATATGCCGGCCATGCCTGTCCTCTGGGTGATGACCCGCCCCTAGCACACTGAGAGGGAGGATCAAGCCTGCGAGGTCAGGTCAGGTCGAGGCGAGCGACGAAAATCGGAGATCGGGGAGCCAGGGCAGGACCGCGGTTGGATATCCCGCCGGCCTGCGCCGGCGGGCAGCAGGGTTGGCGAGTCCCACCATTCTCACATCGCCATCTTTTCACATTCGGCCTGGGCCTTCTTGGTCGACGTATCGATCATGTAGGCTTTGCCTTTGGCGTCGGTGATTATCATCATGCAATGCTTGATCGGCTTCGCCATCTTCATCATTTCGGCGCTCATCTTGGCGTCAGGCATCATGGTGCCCATATGGCCGTCGGGCATGATCGCCGTCATTTGCCCACCCTTCATCATGGTCATCGTGCCCATCGTATCCTCGGCAAACGCCTGCGAGGCAAAAAGGCTTGCGAGACCGGCGATGGCAACAAGCTTGATCGAATGCATTCCGCGTACTCCCATTTCTGCAAGGGCATGGTCGCCCCTTTCAGGTTCGCGGGTGCGCTTCGAGCTGTTACGTCAACACGAATATGTGATCTCAGCCGGGGCGGGAATAGCGACACCGGCCGCCTGTGCCGCCGACATGACTCCGGTCGCAAGCTGTGCTATGCGCGCGTTTCATTTCAGGCACGATGCTGAAATCGGCCGCAAACCGCTTATATTGGCGCAACCATGACCCTTTCATTCGATCTGACCGCCGAAGGCGCCCGCGACGCCTTGCGCGCCCGCGCCACGCCGGCCGAAAAGCCGTCGCTGATCGGCCTGACGCGTGCCGAGCTTGGCGCCGCTCTGGTTGAGGCCGGCATCGTGCCGGAGCGCCAGGCGAAGATGCGCGCCCAGCAGCTCTGGCACTGGATGTATGTGCGCGGGGTCTCCGACTTCGCCCATATGTTCAACATCTCCAAGGATCTGCGCGCCGAGCTCGACAAGCATTTCACCGTCGCGCGGCCCGAGATCGTCGAGGAGCAGATCTCTTCCGACGGCACGCGCAAATGGCTGTTTCGCTTTCCGCCGCGCGGCGCCGGCCGTCCGGTCGAGATCGAGACCGTTTATATTCCGGAGGAAGGCCGCGGCACGCTCTGCATCTCCTCGCAGGTCGGCTGCACGCTGACCTGCTCCTTCTGCCACACCGGCACGCAGAAGCTGGTGCGCAACCTGACGACGGAAGAGATCCTGGCGCAGCTGCTTACCGCGCGCGACCGGCTCGGGGACTTCCCCGACCGCGGCACGCCGGACGGCGCCATCGTGCCGGCCGAGGGCCGCAAGGTGTCCAACATCGTCATGATGGGCATGGGCGAGCCGCTCTACAATTTCGAGGCGGTGAAGAAGGCGCTGCTGATCGCTTCCGACGGCGACGGACTTTCCCTATCGAAAAGACGCATCACGCTGTCGACCTCGGGGGTCGTGCCGGAGATTGCCCGCACCGGCGAGGAGATCGGCGTTATGCTGGCGATCTCGCTGCATGCCACCAATGACGACCTGCGCGACCTGCTGGTGCCGATCAACAAGAAGTATCCGCTGAAGGAACTGATCGCTGCCTGCCGCGCCTATCCGGGTCTCTCCAACGCCCGCCGCATCACCTTCGAATATGTGATGCTGAAGGACGTCAATGATTCCCTCGAGGACGCCAAGGCGCTGGTCAAGCTGCTCAGGGGCATTCCGGCCAAGATCAACCTGATCCCGTTCAACCCGTGGCCCGGCACCAACTATCAGTGCTCGGACTGGGAGACGATCGAGAAGTTCGCCGACTACATCAACAATGCCGGCTACGCCTCGCCGATCCGCACGCCGCGCGGCCGCGACATCCTCGCCGCCTGCGGCCAGCTCAAGTCGGAATCGGAACGCATGCGCAAGGTCGACCGGCTGGCGCTTGAAGCGATGATGATCGCGGGGCACGGCGAGGCGTGAGGCGTATCATCGCCTATCTCGTCCGCTTCGCCGCCATCCTGATCGGCTATGTGATCGCCTCGCTGGCGGCGAGCGCCTTTCTCAACGTGCTGTTCCTCGGCTATTTCGGCTATGCGCCGGAGCCCGGACATCAGACGATCGCGCCCGCGCTCTATTTTTCGGTGCCTTTCCTGGCATTGTTCGTCGCCTATTTCGGCTTCATGCCGGCAGCGATCGTCATCCTGATCGCGGAAGTGCTCGGCCGCCGCGACTGGCTGTTCTATGCGCTGGGCGGCGCCGTCATCGCCGTCGTCTTCCTCGGCTTCGCGCATAACATCGGCGACGGCGATTTCGATGTCGCCGACAACAATGTCAGGCTCGCGCTGATCGGCAGCGGCATGGTCGGCGGCATCTTCTATTGGCTCTCTGCCGGCCGCTGGGCCGGAAGCTGGCGCCGCGAGGCGCTGCCCGATCTGGAGCCCTGAGCTCGGCGCGGGCTTTACTTCGCCTGTGCCGTCAGGATCTTGAGCGCGAAGGCCGAGAACACGCCGCCGAACAGATAATCGACCACGCGCGTGACGCGCGGGCTCGCCTTCATCGCCGCCGCGAATTTCTCCGCCGCGAGCACCATCGGCGCCGTCACCGGGATCGACAGCACGATGAATGTGATGCCGAGGAAGAACAGCTTGCCGGGTGCGTTCGGGTCATGCGCGGAGACGAATTGCGGCAGGAACGTCATGAAGAACAGGATGATCTTCGGGTTGAGGAGATTGACCCCGAGCCCGGCCGCCCAGCTGCGGAACAGCGAGATTTGCGGTCCCGTCTTCTTCTCCGGCGAAAAGGCCGAGCCTTTGGCCACCGCCTGCCAGGCTAAAAACACCAGATAGCCGGCGCCGAAAATCTTCAGCGCAAAGAAAGCCATGGGAGAGGCCACGATCAGCGCCGAGACGCCGACCACCACCAGCGTGGTGTGGACCAACGTGCCGCATAGCGCGCCTGCCATCGAGGCGAAGCCGGTGGCGCGGCCCTGGCTCAGCGTGCGCGACACGAACAGCGTCATGTCGGGTCCCGGCGTGATCGCCAGGATGACCGTGGCGATGGCGAACTGGATGAGCGTCGAAGTGTCGGGAATGAAGGACATGGGTCGCCTCGGAGTGGATCGCGCAGCTCTATAACGCGGCGATTTTTGCGTCGCCAGCGTCTGCCCAGGCAAACATCTGGCCCAGCCTGTATCATCGGCGGGCATCTGTTCGTCTCTTGCGCCGCCCGGAACGGCCGTGATACCTCGCCCGCGAAGCCATCTTCCCGCGGAACCGCCAAAATGTCCAAGACCAAAGACGTCAAGAAAGTCGTGCTCGCCTATTCCGGCGGCCTCGACACCTCCATCATCTTGAAATGGCTGCAGACCGAGCTCGGCGCCGAAGTCGTCCCCTTCACCGCCGATCTCGGCCAGGGCGGCGAGCTGGAGCCGGCGCGCCGCAAGGCCGAGATGATGGGCATCAAGGACATCCGCATCGTCGACGTGCGCGAGGAATTCGTTTCGGACTTCGTCTTCCCGATGTTCCGCGCCAACGCCGTCTATGAGGGTACATATCTGCTCGGCACTTCGATCGCCCGGCCGCTGATCTCCAAGCACCTGGTCGAGATCGCCAAAGAAACAGGTGCCGACGCCATCGCCCATGGCGCCACCGGCAAGGGCAACGACCAGGTCCGCTTCGAATTGTCGGCTTACGCGCTGAACCCCGACATCAAGGTCATCGCGCCGTGGCGCGACTGGTCGTTCAAGTCGCGCACCGATCTCATCAACTTCGCCGAGCAGCATCAGATCCCGGTGCCGAAGGACAAGCGCGGCGATGCGCCGTTCTCGGTCGACGCCAACCTTTTGCATTCCTCCTCGGAAGGCAAGGTGCTCGAGGATCCGTGGAGCGAGCCGCCGGAATTCGTCCACCAGCGCACCGTCTCGCCGATGGACGCGCCGGACGTCGTCACCGAGATCGAGATCGAGTTCCTGAAGGGCGATCCGGTCGCGCTCAATGGCAAGAAGCTGTCGCCGGCTGCCATGCTGGCGGCGCTCAACGACCTCGGCCGCGACAACGGCATCGGTCGCCTAGACCTTGTCGAAAACCGTTTCGTCGGCATGAAGTCGCGCGGCGTCTACGAAACCCCCGGCGGCACCATCCTGATCGCCGCCCACCGGGCGATCGAATCGATCACGCTCGACCGCGGTGCCGGGCACCTCAAGGACGAGTTCATGCCGCGCTATGCCGAGCTGATCTACAACGGCTTCTGGTTCTCGCCCGAGCGCGTGATGCTGCAGGCAATGATCGACAAGAGCCAGGAAGACGTCGAAGGCGCGGTGCGGCTGAAGCTCTACAAGGGCAATGTCATCGTCACCGGCCGCAAGTCGAAGAAGACGCTCTATTCCGATGCGCTGGTCACCTTCGAGGATGATCGCGGCGCCTACGACCAGAAGGACGCCGCCGGCT
>NZ_RZSV01000148.1:0-14574 GCF_004023205.1 Mesorhizobium sp. M1A.F.Ca.IN.020.03.2.1
GTCCTCACACCTTGACCAGCTGCTCCACCCGCCCCTTCTCGCCGAAGATGCGCAAATAACGCTTGATCTCCTTCTCATCGCCGGTCGACTTGGCGGGGTTGTCGGAGAGCTTGACCGCCGGCCGGCCATTGGCTTCGCTGACCTTGCAGACCAGCGAGATGGCGTCGAGGCTGTTGGTCTCGGTCGGCGCGCAGCCTTCGAAATCATTGGTGAGGTTGGTGCCCCAGCCGAAGGACATGCGCACCTTGCCGCGGAAATGCTTGTAGGTCTCCTCGATGGTCTCGACCTCGAGCCCGTCGGAGAAGATGAGCAGCTTCTGTTTCGGATCCTTGCCCTTCTCGCGCCACCAGGCGAGGATCTTCTCGCCGCCTTCGATGGGCGGCGCGCTGTCGGGGCGGAAGCCGGTCCAGTCGGCGATCCAGTCCGGCGCGTCGCGCAGGAAAGCGGACGTGCCGAACGTGTCGGGCAGCACGATCAGCAGATTGCCGCCATAATAGCGCTGCCAGTCCTGCAGCACCTTGTAGGGCGCCTGCCTCAGCTCCTCAACGGAATTGGCAAGTGCCGCAAACACCATAGGCAGCTCGTGCGCATTGGTGCCGAGCGCCTCGAGGTCGTTGTCCATGGCCAGAAGCACGTTCGACGTGCCGGTGAAAGCCTCGCCGATGCCTTCCTTCAGCGCCTCGACGCACCAGCGCTGCCACAGGAAGGAGTGGCGGCGGCGGGTGCCGAAATCGGAAATGCGGATGCCGGGCAGTGCCTTCAGCCGCTCGGTCTTGGCCCACATCTTGGCCTTGGCGCGGGCGTAGAGCACGTCGAGCGCAAACTGGCCGAAGGAGCGCATGGCGGCGCGCGAGCGCAGTTCGTTGATGATGGCGAGCGCCGGTATCTCCCACAGCGTGGTGTACATCCAGGGACCGGGGAAGGACAGTTCGTACTGGCCGTCGCGCTTGGCGAGTTCATAGTCGGGAAGGCGGAAATCCTCCAGCCAGGCGAGGAATTCCGGCTCGAAGATCTGCTTGCGACCATAGAAGGTGTTGCCGCCGAGCCAGATCATCTCCTTCTTGGTGAAGCGCAAGGTGCGAGCGTGGTCGAGCTGCTCGCGCAGTTCGCCTTCGTCGATCTCGTCGGCGAGCCGCACCGAGGTCGTGCGACTGATCAGCGTGAAGGTGGCGTCGACGTTGGGGTACATGCCCCAGATCATCTGCAGCATCAGAAGCTTGTAGAAATCGGTGTCCAGCAGGCTGCGGACGATGGGGTCCAGCTTCCAGGTGTGGTTGTAGACGCGCCGCGCTATATCGGTTCGTGCCATATCTGCTCACCCAAAAAGCGCGTCGCGCTTGCGTGATTCCAAGCGCGGCGCCTCAAGTCCCTGTTATGAAGCATTCCGGACGGAAAACCGCCGCGCAGCTCCCAGAATTGTTAACCAGCTGCGGTCTTAGCATTGTATTTTTGAAAGCGCTTCCTGCTTTGCAAGCTGGCCCGACAAAAACCAGCTATGCAAGTCCAGCGCTCAGGACGCTGCGCCAGAGCATTTCACCGTTGCATGGAAACCGCAAAATGCTCTTGGCTTTCTTGTTGTTGACGCCAATCTCCGGACGGAAGACCGCTCACACTTTTCCTGGAATCGCTCTAGCCCCGATCATCTTGAGCGCCGGGCGCTTCCTGCGGCTCGGCACACGGCCGGCGACCGGGGCATCGGCTCGGCCCTCGTCCTGCTCCTTTTCGGCAAACAGCCAGTCGATGAAAAGCTGGACGATCGGTGCCGAGCGCATCTCGTTGCGGCAGACGACATAGAAGTCATCGACCGCCGTCACCGACAAAGCGAAGGGCGCGACGAGCATGCCCCTGGCGAGCAGGGCGCGCGCGGTCACGGAATCGCCGAGCGCCACGCCGTGGCCGTGGACAGCGGCCTCCACCGCTATGCGCGCGTCGCCGAGGTGATGGCGGCGGCCGCGCTCCAGATCGAGCGCGTCGGCGGCGGCCAGCCAGGTGTGCCACTCGCGGCCGTCGTCGCCATGCAGGAAAACGTGGTCGGCAAGGTCGCGCACGCTGCGGATCGGGCGGTTGTTGATCAGCGTCGGGCTGACCACCGGAAACAGCTCGAGACCCGACCATTTGCGTATCCAGCAGTCGCTCCAGCTGCCATCGCCATAATGCACGCAGACGTCGATGTGCGGCGCGCGGATGTCCCTGGCGTCGTTGGAGGGGATCAGCGTCAGCTGGATGTCGGGATATTGCGCGGTGAAGGAGCCGAGCCGCGGCGTCATCCACAACAAGAGCAGCGCCGGCACGCAGGACACCGACAGCACACCGGTGCTTGCGGGGCGTGTCATGCGCTGCGTGGCCGCGGCGATGCCGTCGAAGGCCGCCGAAACCGCCGGCAGGAACTCAGCGCCGTGCGGCGAAAGCTTCACGCGCTGACCCGCGCGCTGGAAAAGCTTTACGCCGAGCGATTGCTCGAGCGCCTTGATCTGGTGGCTGACCGCGCCATGCGTGACATTGAGCTCGCCCGCCGCCTTGGTCAACGAGGCATGTCGCGCCGTCGCCTCGAAGGCGCGCAGCGGGTTCAACGGCGGCAAGCGCTTGGCCAAGGACAGCTCCCGACTTTGTGAGATTTTCTCACAGCAAAGACCCTAACAATATTAATTGATTTTTCAATACAGTTGCCCGACACTTTTGCCCGGAACAGCTCAACAGACGTAGATTTCGCAGGCGCCAGCGGGCAACGATCAGCCGGATGACTGCTGGCTTGGCAGCCGTCGGTGCAGCCGCCCGCTGCAAGCAGTCTCGGAGGAGTACCGGACATGGGTGACGATCGCGGCAAGCTCGAAGCGTTGCGCCGCAAATATGGCGAGAGCCATGGCGGCGAGATGTTCGACCCGAAATTCCGCAAGGTCGCCGACAAGATCTTCAGCAAGAGCGGCACCCGGCTGGCGCCCTATTCCGGCATCCCGACCTTCCTTGCCGCGCCTTACCGGCAGGTGGCGGCCGACAATCCGGATTTCGGCGACTTGCAAGTGGCGATGATCGGCGTGCCGATGGACCTTGGCGTCACCAACCGGCCGGGCTCACGCTTCGGGCCGCGGGCGCTGCGCGCCATCGAGCGCATCGGCCCCTACAATCATGTGCTGGAATGCGCGCCGACGCATGAGCTGCGCGTCGCCGACATCGGCGACACGCCGTTCCGCAGCCGTTACCGGCTGGAGATCAGCCACGAGGACATCGAAAAGCGCACCAACCAGATCGTCGACGCCGGCGTGCTGCCGCTTTCGGTCGGCGGCGACCACTCGATCAGCCATCCGATCCTGAAAGCGGTCGGTAAGCAGGCTCCCGTCGGCATGATCCACATCGACGCCCATTGCGACACCAGCGGGCTGTTCGACATGACCAAGTTCCACCACGGCGGACCGTTCCGCAACGCGGTCCTGGACGGCGTGCTCGATCCCACCCGCACGATCCAGATCGGCATTCGCGGCTCGGCCGAGTATCTGTGGGAGTTCACCTACGAATCCGGCATGACGGTGGTCCATGCCGAGGAAGTGACCGGCCTCGGCATCCCCGCCATCATCGAGAAGGCGCGGAAGATCGTCGGTGGCGGCCCGACCTACATCTCCTTCGACGTCGACAGCATCGATCCGGCCTTCGCGCCGGGCACCGGCACGCCTGAGGTCGGCGGGCTGACGACGCGCGAGGTGCTCGAGCTGCTGCGCGGCCTGAAGGGCCTCAACATCGTCGGCGGCGACGTCGTCGAGGTGGCGCCGCAATATGACGCGACAACCAACACCGCCCATGTCGGCGCGCAAGTCCTGTTCGAGATCCTGAGCCTGATGGTGTTCAGCCCGGCAATCAAGAAGGGCTGACACGAGAGCGTTTCACCGCTTCATGGAAACGGCGAACCGCTTCGTTTTTACGCAATTCCGGACGGAAGCTATGCGAAGTCGCCAAGCGTAGACCGCTTCCCGCTTTTCCTGGAATTGCTAACCAGTACGGCCGTCGCGCTGGAGCCGGCGGCCGGTTTCAACAACAAGCTTCCAGCAGGGGAACTAAAATGACTCTTCGCAACACACTGAAATCCGCACTTGCGGCACTCATCATGCTCGGCGCCGCCGGTCTTGCCTCGCAGGCCAAGGCCGACGCCATCGACGACATCACCAAGGCCGGGGCCATCAATGTCGGCATCTTCTCCGACTTCCCGCCTTTTTCCTCGGCCAGCGCCGACATGAGCATCAAGGGCTATGACATCGACGTCGCGCAGGCGATCGCCGATTCCTTGAAGGTGAAGCTGAACCTCGTCAGCGTCACCGGCCAGAATCGCATCCCGTATCTCACCGACAAGCGCGTCGATATCCTGATGAGCGTCGGCTATTCGAAGGAGCGCGAGCAGGTGATCGATTTCGCCGCCGCCTACGCGCCCTATTACATCGCCGTCATCGGCCCGGCCGAGCTTGCCGTCAAAGGCAAGGACGACCTTGCCGACAAGTCGATCGCCGTCAATCGCGGCACGCTGGAGGATACCTCGCTCACCCAGGCGGCGCCCGCCTCGGCCGACATCCGCCGCTTCGACAACTACAATTCCGTCATCCAGGCCTTCATCTCCGGACAGACGCAGCTCATGGTGGTCGGCAACGATGTCGGCGCGCAGGTGCTGGCCAAGCAGGTTGCATTGAAGCCCGAGCAGAAGTTCCAGCTGCTGACCTCGCCCTCGCATATCGGCCTCAACAAGAACGAGGATAGGCTGAAGAAGGCGGTGAACGATGCGGTCGCCAAGATGCTGGCGGACGGCAAGCTGGACGAGAGCTCGAAAGCCTGGCTGAAGACGCCGCTCAATCCCGACAACCTCAAGGATTGATCTCGCTTGGCGGTTCAGCGCGCATGAAGCGCTGAACCGCTCCCGTACTTGTTTCTTGCGCTACACGCTTTCCAACAGGGCCAATCGCGATGGGCTACAGCCTGGACTTCGGCTGGCTTGCGGGTGCAGCGGGCGTGATCGCGCGCGGCGCGGCGATGACGCTGCTTCTGATCGTCGTCACCACGCTGGCCGGCACTTTCCTCAGCATCCTGGGCGCCGCCGGACGCCGGAACGGCCCGAGGCCGCTCAAGCTGGCGATCGGCTGGTATGTCGAGGTGATGCGCAACACTCCGTTCCTGGTGCAGCTGTTCTTCATCTTCTTCGGACTGCCCAGCCTCGGCATCCGACTCGATCCGATCCTGGCCGCCATGCTGGCGATGACGCTCAACATGGCGGCCTACACGATCGAGATCGTCGGCGCGGGTCTGGACGCGGTGCCGCGCGGGCAGACGGAGGCAGCACTTGCGCTCGGGCTCAGGCCCAGGCAGGTGTTCATCAAGATCGTGCTGCCGCAGGCGCTGAAAGTGATCTATCCGGCGCTGACCAGCCAGATCGTCATCATGATGCTGGAATCGGCCGTGGTGTCGCAGATCGCGGTGCGTGAACTGACCTACGAGGCCGACATGCTGCAGGCGCGCACCTTCCGCGCCTTCGAAACCTATCTGGTGGTGACCATGGTCTATCTCGGCCTGTCGATGGGGCTGCGCCGGCTGCTGGTCAGCGGCGGACGCCGCGCACTCGGAGCCGGCGTGTCATGATCGAATTCACCCTCTGGGACATATTGCGCAACCTTCTGCTCGCCGCGCGGTGGACGGTGCTGTTGTCGCTTGCCGCCTTCGTCGGCGGCGCGCTGGTCGGGCTGGTCGTGCTGTTCTTCCGCATAGCCAAGAACAAATGGATCAAGCGGATCGCTTCCGGCTATATCGCGCTGTTCCAGGGCACGCCGCTCCTCATGCAGCTTTTCCTGATGTTCTTCGGCCTGCCGATGTTGGGGCTGCGCATCGAGCCATGGACCGCCGCGGCGCTCGGCCTCACCTTCTTTGCCAGCGCCTATCTCGCCGAGATCTGGCGCAGCGGTGTCGATGCGCTGCCGCGCGGCCAGTGGGACGCCGGCGCCAGTCTCGGACTGCATTATCTGCAGGAACTCAGGCTGATCATCCTGCCGCAGGCCTTCGCCATCACGCGCGCCCCGACCGTCGGCTTCCTGGTGCAGCTGATCAAATCGACGGCGCTGACCTCGATCATCGGTTTCGAGGAGTTGGTCAGGACCTCCAACGCCATCAACAACGCGACCTTCGAACCCTTCACCGTCTACGGGCTGGTGGCGCTGATCTTCTTCGTGATGTGCTTCCCGCTGACGCAATATGCGCGGCGGCTTGAGCGTGTCGCCGCGCACTGAAGGTCGACGAGGGCCGCCGCCTGACCGGCGGCCGCTCTTCTCAATGGCTGAACGACAGCGCCGGCGCGATGCGATCGCGCCGCAGCCAACGGACGAGCAGGAGCACCGCCACCACCGCCAGGCCTGACGAAAGGCCGATCCAGATGCCGACGCCGTTGAAGCCGAAATGGAAGGCGAGCAGCACGCCGAGCGGAAGGCCGACCCCCCAATAGCCGATCGCGGCATAGATCATCGGCACCTTGGTATCGTGCAGGCCGCGCAGCATGCCGGCGGCCACCGCCTGCGCGCCGTCGAAGATCTGGAACAGCGCGGCAAACACCAGGAAGGACACGGCAAGCGTGATCAACCTGGCATTGGCCGGATCGGCGAGATCGATGAAGGCGCTGATCAAAAGATGCGGCCATAGGATCATCACCAGCCCCATCAGCGCCATGAAGGAGACGCCGATGACAAAGCTGGTCCAGCCGGCGCGCGAGACGCCCTCGGGATTGCCGGCGCCATGTGCCAGGCCGACGCGCACGGTGACCGCCTGGTTGAGGCCGAGCGGCACCATGAAGGAGATCGAGGCGATCTGGATGGCAATCGCGTGGGCTGCCAGCGAATCCGCGTCGATCAGACCCATCAGCAGGGCTGCCGCATTGAAGATCGTCACCTCGAAGGCGAGGATGCCGGCGATCGGCAGGCCGAGCCTCAGCAGGCCGCGGAAGCGCGGCCAGTCGGAGCGCCAGAAGCGGCCGAAGAGGTGATAGCGGCGGAATTTTTTCTCCAGCACCACCACGGCCGCCAGTCCAACAAACATCAGCATGCTGGAAAGCGAGGTGGCGAGGCCCGAGCCGGCGATGCCCATCGGGCGGACGCCGAGGTTGCCGAACATGAAGACCCAGTTGAAGAAGGCGTTGCAGGCGACGGCGACGAAAACGATGATCAGCGCCCAGCCGGGCCGCTCCAGCGCCGAGATGAAGGAGCGCAGCACGATATAACCGTAAAAAGGCAGCACCGCCCATTGCAGCCAATGCAGGTAGATGCCTGCCTGGTGCGCGAGGTCCGGCTTCTGCCCCATGGCCAAAAGCACTTCTTCGCCATGCCAGAGGAACAGCCAGATCGGGATCGAGACGAGGACCGCCAGCCAGAGTCCTTGGCGCACGGTGCGGCGCAGGTCGCGCACCGAATGGCGGCGGCGGCCGAGCTCGGTCGCCATCATCGGCGAGGTGGCGAGCATCAGGCCAAGCCCGAAGATCAGCGGCATGAAATAGAGGTTGGAGCCGAGCGCGCCGGCGGCCAGCGTGTCGGGTCCCAAACGGCCCATCATCATGACGTCGGTCGCGGTCATGGCGGTCTGGCCGAGATTGGTGAGCACCATCGGCCAGGCAAGCGACAATGTTGCCCTGATTTCCTGACGCCAAAAATTTTCCGGCGCGCGAGCGCCGGCTTCGATCGCAGACATTTTCCGCTCTTCAGACCACGGCGCGTCGGGACTCGCCCGGAAGCCGCACGCAAACGGCGCAAAATGGCGCCGTTTGCGCCGTCTTGTGAACGAAATGCGACATATTGGCAAGGAGGAGGAGCGGCGACCTATTGAGCCAGCGGGAAGCGCAAGAGCCGGGCCTTCTATTGGATGGTGTCGAGCGCCTGCCGCTGGCGGTGCATTTCGAGGAAGATGCGATAGTCGCGGTCGAAGCGAGCGCCGGCGGCCGGATTCGGGGGCCGCGTCCTGCCGCCCTGCTGCATGGCCACGCAAGCGGCGTTCAGGTCGGGGTAAAGCCCAGCGGCGGTCGCAGCGACCATGCCGGTGCCGAGCAGCACCGCCTCGTCGGCCAGCGGCTCGATGACGGTGCAGCCGGTGGCATCGGCATAGAGTTCCATCAAGAGCGGGTTCTTGGTGTGGCCGCCGGTGACGTGCAGCGTGTCGATCAAATAGCCGTTCTCGTTCAGCGCCTCGAGCACATGGCGGACGCCGAGCGCGATGCCGACGGCGGTGCGCCAGTAGAGCTTGCACAGGCTGTCGAAGGAGGAATCGAGTGTCAGCCCGCTGACGACGCCAACCGCGTGCGGGTCGGCGAGCGGCGAGCGATTGCCGTGGAAATCCGGCAGCACATGCAGCCGCGCCGCCAGCGCATCGCCCTCGGCGGCGCGCAGTTCGGCGACGCGCTTGGCGATCCTGGCATGCATTGCCGCATCCGGCTCGCCGCCGGCGCCGTGCCAGCGGATGATGTGGTCGAGCAGAGCGCCGGTCGCCGACTGACCGCCTTCCGACAGCCAGAGCTTTGGCAACGCCGCGCCATAATATGGTCCCCAGACGCCGGCGAAAGGCTGCGGATCCTGCGACATCGCCATGACGCAGGACGAGGTGCCGGCAATCAGCGCCAGGTGCCGGCTGATGTCCTTCTCGTCGCCGGCGAAGCCGCCGAGCACACCGAGCGCGCCGGCATAGGCGTCGATCACCCCGGCGCCGACCCGGCATTTCTCCGTGAGGCCGAGATCTGCCGCCGCATCGGCCGTGAGTTGCCCGATATCGGTGCCGACGGGGCTCGCCTTGTCCGGAAGATTGCCATGCTCGAAGAGATCGCCGATGCCGACGAGCTTGAAGAAATCGCGCCGCCAGCCCGTCTCCTCATGCGCGAGATACGTCCATTTGGCCGTCAGCGTGCATTGCGAGCGGGCGAGCGATCCGGTCGCTTTCCAGGTCAGGAAATCGGCGAGATCGAACAGATAGCCGGCTTCATTCCAGGTGGCGGGCAGGTTGCGCTTCAGCCACATCAGCTTCGGCGTTTCCATTTCCGGCGACATCACCCCGCCGATATAGTCGAGCACTGCATGGCCGCTTCTGGTGCATTCGTCAGCTTCGGCGATGGCGCGATGGTCGAGCCAGACGATGGTGTCCCAGCGCTTCTCTCCCGTGACCGAGACGCTCAGCTGATCGCCCCGCCTGCCGCGCACCACCAGCGAGCAGGTGGCGTCAAAGGAGATGCCGACAATATCCGATGCGGCGACGTTCGTCTTCTCGCGCGCGGCCCGCACGGCGGCGCAGACTGCCGACCAGATATTTTCCGAATCGTGCTCCGCGTGATCGGGCTTAGGCTGGTGCATGGCGATCGGCCGCTCGGCGCGGCCGAGCAGGTTGCCATGCGAGTCGAGAATGCCCGCGCGAGCGCTCCCGGTGCCGACATCGACCGCGCAAACGAAACTCGTCAAGATGCTTTTACTCTCGCTCCCAGGTCTGCAATCAGGTCGGGCAATTGCAGCATGTCAGCGAATATAAAGTCCGGTTCGGTCGACGCAAGCCGCGCCTTGAGCGCAGGGTTGTTTGCATGCGATCCGCCGGTGAAGGCAAAGACACGCATCCCCGCCGCTCGCGCCGCGGCGATGCCGGCCGGGCTGTCCTCGATGACAAGGCATTTGCCCGGATCAGCGCGCATCGCGGCGGCGGCATGGAGAAACAGGTCCGGCGCCGGCTTGCCGCGCTTGACCATGGCGGCGCTGAAGAGGTGCGGCTCCAGCAGGCCCAGCAGGCCGGTGACCTCGAGCGCGTAGCGGATGCGCTCCAGCGTGCCGGAAGAGGCGACGCAATGGGGCAGGCCAAGCTTCGGCAGGATCTCCTTGATGCCGGGGATCGGCTTCAGCTCCTCGCGGAACTTGCGCATCAGCTCGACGCGCATGGCGGTGAGATGCTGGTCGCTGATCTCAAGCCCGAAATCGCTGCCGAGGATCTCGCGCACGCTCTTCATGCTCTTGCCGAGGAAATGCTCGTAGGCGGCGTCCTCCGAGACCGTGCCGCCGGCGAGCTCGATCATGCCCAGCAACGCGGTCACCGAAAGCGCCTCGCTGTCGACCAGCACGCCGTCACAGTCGAAGATGACGAGCTCGGGCGTCATTGCGGCTGCGTCCAAAGAGCTTCAGAGCTTATCGGCGAGATAGCGCGTCAAGGTTTCGCGCGCGCCGTTCGCCCACAATTCGTTCAGCGCATGGGCGAAGGCTTCGGCAAAGACGGCGGAGCGGCCGACATCGCCATAGATGTCGTCCATCGCCAGCCAGGCCTCGGGCGAGTTCTTCGCCGCTTTGGCGGTCGCCTGCATCCGGTCCCAGTTCGGATCGTTCGGCTCGATGACGGCGCCGCTGTCGGTGGTGCCGAAGCAGTAGCGGCACCAGAGCGCGGACTCCAGAGCCAGGCCGGCAACACCTTTCCCCGCCTTCAGTCGGTCCGCGGCGGTCGGAATTATGAATTTCGGCTGGCGGTTGGAACCGTCGAGGCAAAGCCTTCGGATGGTGTCGCCGATCTTGGGGTTGGAGAAGCGGCGCTCGATGAGCTGGTAGTAATCCTCGAGCACCGTGTCGGGCACCGGCGGCACGGTCGGGATGATCTCGTCGCGCTCCACCTTGGCGAGAAAGCGGCGCACCAGAGGCTCCTGCATCGCCTCATGCACGAAATGGATGTCCATCAGGCCCGCCGGATAGGCAATGGCTGCGTGGCCGCCGTTCAAGATGCGGATCTTCATCAGCTCGTAAGGCGAGACATCCTTGACGAACTGGACGCCGGCCCGTTCCAGCGGCGGCCGGCCGGCGGTGAAATGATCTTCCAGCACCCATTGTTTGAACGGTTCGCAGAAGACCGGCCAATTGTCCTCCAGCCCGAAATCATTGGCCAGAATGCTGCGCTCGCGATCGGTGGTGGCCGGCGTGATGCGGTCGACCATGCCGTTCGGGAAAGCGACGTTGTCCCTCACCCAGTTGGCCAGAGCCTCGTCGATCAGCCGGGCAAGGCCGATGACGCCGTCGGAGGTGACGTGGCCATTGTGGGGGATGTTGTCGCAGGACATGACCGTGAACGGCACGATGCCGTCGGCGCGCCGGCGCACCAGTCCGGCAAGAATGATGCCGAAGACTGTCTTCGGTGCCGCACCGGGCTGGGCATCGACGACTATGTCGGGATGGGCCGGATTGAACTTTCCGGAGGCCGGATCGATGAAATAGCCGCCCTCGGTGATGGTCAGCGACACAATCTTGATCGCAGGGTCGGCGAGCTGCTCGACGATCGCCTCAGCATCGCCCGGCATCAGGAAATCGACCATGGCGCCGGTGACGCGGGCGCTCATATGGCCCTGGTCCTGCTCGACCACGGTGGTCAGCCAGTCCTGCTCCTGCAGCCTGGCGCGGCCGGCCTTCTCGCCCTCGAACACGCCGGCGCCGATCAGCGCCCAGTCATGGCCGAGGCCGGAATTGAATAGGTCGTCGAGATAGACAGCCTGGTGCGAGCGGTGGAAGTTGCCGACGCCGAAATGCACGATGCCGGCCTTCAGCGCGGCGCGATCGTATTTCGGACCGGAAACCTTCGACGGAAGCTTGGCGAGGTTCGAGGAAGAGAGTTTCACGGTCATCTTACTTACCCTTTGGCCGATATGCAGCCCGACAATCCAACCCCCAATTCACCCGCTTGGGGGAGCGGTGAGGGGCAGCATCCGTTTGCCGGTATGCGCCCCTCACCTGCCCCGCGACGCGTCCTCCCCGGAGGAAGAGAGGCGCGCTTCCCCCTCAACTCATCCATTGACCGCCATCGACGTTGTAGGTCTGGGCGACAATGTATTCGGCCTCGTCACTGGCGAGGAAAACCGCCATGCCAGTCAGATCTTCGGCTCGACCCATGCGGCCATAGGGCACGCTTTCGCCGACGAGCCTCTTCTTCTCGCCCTTCGGCCGGTTCTCATATTTGGCGAACAGCGAATCGACGTGATCCCAATGCTCGCCGTCGACGACGCCCGGTGCGATGGCGTTGACGTTGATGCGGTGCTTGATCAGGTCGAGTCCGGCCGACTGGGTAAGCGAGATGACGGCGGCCTTGGTGGCGCAATAGACCGCGACCAGCGGCTCGCCGCGGCGCCCGGCTTGGCTCGCCATATTGATGATCTTGCCGCCCCGGCCAGCAGCGATCATCGAGCGGGCCGCCGCCTGCAGCATGAACAGCGTGCCGGCGACATTGACGGAGAAGAGCTTGTCGTAGCTCGCGCGGCTGATCTCGACGATGGGCGCAAGGTCGAACAAGGCGGCATTGTTGATCAGGATGTCGAGGCCGCCGGCGTTCGCTTCGACGGCTTTCACGCCGGCCTCGATCGAGGATTGGTTGGTGACGTCGAGCCGGATCGCGTAAGCGGCAGAGCCGATATCCTTTGCCGTCGCTTCCGCCGCTTCGAGATTGATGTCGGCAATCGCCACCCTGGCGCCTTCGCGAACATAGGATTCGGCGAAGGCCCTGCCGATGCCGCGCGCCGATCCGGTGATCAGCGCCGATTTGCCTTTGAGCCTCACTGCGCCAGCGCCTTGCCGTCGGCGCCGAAGCGATGGAGCTTGGCCTTGTCGGGCGTCAGGTAGACGGTGTCGCCGTGCTTGACGGCAACCTCGCCGTCGGCGCGCACATTGATCGTGCCGATGCCATCGGTCTGGACATGCAGGAAGGTGTCGGAGCCGAGATGCTCGGCAACGCCGACCGTCGCCTTCCAGTCGCCGGCCGTGGTCGAGATGTTGATGTGCTCGGGCCGGATGCCGATGGTCTTGGCGCCGTATTTGTCGGCCGGCGCGCCTTCGATCAAGTTCATCTTCGGCGAGCCGATGAAGCCGGCGACGAACAGGTTCTTCGGCGTCTTGTAGAGTTCCATCGGCGAGCCGACCTGCTCGATGTTGCCGGCATTGAGCACGACGATCTTGTCGGCCATGGTCATGGCCTCGACCTGGTCGTGGGTGACGTAGATCATCGTCGTCTTCAGCTGATGATGCAGCTCGCTGATCTCCAGCCGCATGGTGCCGCGCAGGGCTGCGTCGAGGTTGGACAGCGGCTCGTCGAACAGGAAGGCCGATGGCTGGCGCACGATGGCGCGGCCGATGGCGACGCGCTGGCGCTGGCCGCCGGAGAGCTGGCCCGGGCGCCGCTCGAGATAGTTGGTGAGGTTCAAGACGCGCGCCGCGTCCTTGACCTTCTTATCGATGGTCGCCTGGTCCTCGCCGGCCATCTTCAGCGGGAAGGCGATGTTCTTGGCGACCGTCATATGCGGGTAGAGCGCGTAGGACTGGAAGACCATGGCAAGCTTGCGCTTGGCCGGCGCCTCGCGGGTGACGTCGCGGCCATCGATGCTGATGGTGCCGCCGCTGGTGTCCTCCAGCCCGGCGATCAGCCTGAGCAGCGTGGACTTGCCGCAACCCGAGGGGCCGACGAACACGACGAACTCGCCGTCCTCGATGGCGAGGTCGATGTTCGGAATGATCGTCGTCGACCCGAAGGACTTGGAGACGTTCTTGAGCGTGATGTTTCCCATGGTTTCCTCCCCGGATTTCGTCCGCCGCTTACGGCTTACTTCACGGCGCCAAAGGTCAGGCCGCGCACCAGCTGCTTCTGGCTGAACCAGCCCATTATCAGGATCGGCGCGATCGCCAATGTCGAGGCCGCCGAGAGCTTGGCCCAGAACAGGCCCTGCGGACTGGAGAAGGAGCTGATGAAGGCGGTGAGCGGTGCGGCCTCGGTGGTGGTCAGGCGGATCGTCCAGAACGCCTCGTTCCAAGCCAGGATGATGTTCAAGAGCATGGTCGAGGCAATGCCGGGAACGGCCATGGGCGTCAGCACATAGATGATCTCGTTCCACAGCGAGGCGCCGTCCATGCGCGCCGCTTCGAGGATCTCGCCCGGGATCTCGCGGAAATAGGTGTAGAGCATCCAGACCACGATCGGCAGGTTGATCAGCATCAGCATGATGGTGAGGCCGATGCGGCTGTCGAGCAGGCCGGTGTCGCGGAAGATGAGATAGATCGGGAACAGCACCGCGACGGCCGGCATCATCTTGGTGGAGAGCATCCACATCAGGATGTCCTTGGTCCGCTTGGTCGGCGAAAAGGCCATCGACCAGGCCGCCGGCACGGCGACGATGAGCGCAAGGACGGTCGAGCCGACCGACAGGATCACGGAATTCAGGAAGAACTTGAAATAACCGCTCTGCGCCTGCACCTCGGAGTAGCTTTCGGTGGTGCCGGACGGGATCAAGGCGAAGCCCTGGATCGCCTCCTGTTCCGACTTGAAGGAGGTGATGATCGTATAAAGGATCGGGAAGAAGATCAGCAGGGCGACGACCCAGGCCGCGACTGTTGCGATCGTCTTGTGCTGGGTGGTGACTGCGCGTGCCATGTCAGGTCCTCCCGTATCGGCGATGTTGGCGGCAGGGTCGACCCCCACTCCGGTTTGCTGCGCAAACCACCTCTCCCCCGATCGACGGGGTAGAGGAAGCGCGGGGCTTCGATGCAGGCGTTTCCTCTCCCCCGGGCAGGGGGAGAGGTGTCCCGCGCAGCGGGACGG
>NZ_RZSV01000149.1:0-14424 GCF_004023205.1 Mesorhizobium sp. M1A.F.Ca.IN.020.03.2.1
GTGCTTCAGCTACCCCAACGCCCCCCGCCCGCTGCGGCACCGGCCTCATTCGTCTCGTTCTGCGATGCCGCCTCGGCCGAGCCGGCTTCCGCTTCGCGCTCCAGCTCGACCAGCTTCGACTTGATCTCTTGCGTGTCCGCATGCTCGAGCCCAACCACGTCATTGCGTGTCTGCCGCAGCGCGATCACGATCTCGTCGAGTTTGGCGTGGATGGCCGCCGTGTCCCGGTACCCCTGGATAAGCACGATCCCCGTGATGATGATGGCCGCTGCCGACAGCGCATAGGTCACCGTGTTGGTAAGTCCGAAGGGTACGAGCAAGGTGCACGCAACCATCGCGATAACCATCGCATAGAAGCCGGGCGGCCGGGACAGAAAATCGGCGAGGATGAAGAGGAGCCGATTCATGGGCGACGCTATGAAAGCAGGAACCCGGCTATCAGCACGGTGAGGACCATCGAGGCCGGCACGGCAAGCAGCCAGCGAGCCTCCAGGACACTGTTGGTCGGGTCTTCCATATTTATCCTCCCATCGGCGAATTGCTTCCCGGCAAACGGCGACCAAGAGCGTTCGTTCCACTCATCGGCCAACCGTCCGAAGCGCCGTCGGACTGAAGTCCGGAAAGCAAAGAAGAGGATCGACCGCCGCAACCTAAGTCATGCTTCCGCATTTCTGACGCGCCATTGCATCGGGAGGCGATATATGACCGACGGACTCGCGGACGATCTGGAAGACCAGCCCTATGAAACAGCGTCCTTCGCCAGCAAATACGGGCTCTCCGACAAGCTTGCCAAGGCCATGTTGATCGCGAACGGACCGTCGCGACGCGCCTGCGACGCCGCGGCGAGCACTTACCTCAGATATGTTGCGCTGCGGCGCGAACGCCCGAAATGACCTTCGCTGCGTTGCTGCCGGGCAGCCCGATCCAGGCCGGAACCAAACAGCCCGGCAGGGGTTTATCCGGCGAAGGGACGCTCCACCAGCCAGGAATATTGCAATGAAAACAGTGCTTCTCGCAGCGTTGGCGCTTTGTGTCGCGGCACCCGCCGTCGCATCCGCCGCCGAGGCCGATGTGGTCATCACGACGCATCACAGGCACCATTACCATCACCGTCCCGCCATCGTCATCAATGAGGAAGGCCACCGCCTTCATCACCGCGATCACGGCACCGTCGCATTCTATGACAACGGCCGCCGCGCCTGGCATCGCCATCACCGCTCGGACGCCGTCGTCGTCACGAGCTCAGTCGAGCGTCATCACCGCTACCACCATCGTCCGGTCACCGTCGAAAGCGACACCGACTATTGACGGCTATCGGCCCGGCTCGGGAACCGAAAGCCGGGCCGAACCGTTGCCGGCGATCATTTGTCCGCCTCGCCCCCGGCGAGCGGCACGGTGAACACCGTCGCGGTGCCGGTGAGACAAAGCTCGCCGGCCTCGTTGCGCACCGAGGTCTCCAATTTCGTGATCGGCTTGTCGGCGCGCACGTCCTTGACCTCGACGCGGCCGGTGATCAGTTCGCCGACACCGACCGCCTTGACGAATTTCCAGGAGACTTCGAGGAACACCGAGCCGGGCCCGGGAAGGTCCTCCGCGACCACCGCGTTCAGGATGCCGGAGGTGACGCCGCCCTGCACGATGAGCTTGCCGAACACCGAGGCCTCGGCCAACGCCTTGTCGTAATGCAGCGGATTGCGGTCGCCGGTCATCTCCGCGAAGGCGTCGATATCCTGCGGTTGCGTGCGCCGCGAACGCTCGGCGACGGCGCCGACCTGCGGCCGCCCCTTGATGACGCCTATCCACCCGTCCTTCATCAAATGTACGGTCATGGTCTTACTCCCGTTCGGTTGCGATAGAGGCTCGAGCCCGCCATTGCCTGCGGTTCGCCCTTGTTTGCCGGCTCTCGATAAGTCGCCAGCCCGCTCATGGCGGGCACGGCGCGGCGGACCGGGATCGCGTGTGCGGCGAGCGCCCGAACCTCGGCCTTCATCACCGCGCTGAAGCGGCGATGCCGCTCGCCGATATCGGCCAGCGACCAGTCGAAGCCGGCAATGGCGTCAGTGGTGTCGAGGATCTGATGGGCGAAGAGATCGCGCTCCTGCTGCCAGGTCGCGAAGGCTGCCTCCGATCCGTCCAGGATCGCCCGCGCCAAGCCCTCGGCATCGCGCAGCGCGTCGGCAATGCCGTGCGAGGTGAGCGGGTCGCGGAAGAAGCCGGCATCGCCGACCAGCGCCCAGCCTGGTCCGTGAGCGTGGCGGATGTAGCCCGGCACGCCGCGGAAAGCCTGCAGGCGGGCATCGTCGGGCGCCCGGCTCGCCTGTTCGGCCAGTGCCGGTGAAAGCGCCTCCAGCACCTCCATCCGGGCGCGGAAATGATCAAGGCGGAAGCGCTCGTCGAACAGCTTGGTCGGCACCGAAGCGACGATGCAGGTCAGCCCGCCATTGGTCGGAATGAGGGAGCCGGCGATGCCGTCGCGGAAATACCAGTGATAGCCGGCGCCGGGTTCGACCGGCGCGTAGCCATAGACATGGGCTGCCGAGACCGTGCCCCTTCTGAGCACTTGCGCGTCGCAGCATTTCGCCACCGTGGAGCCGATGCCGTCGCCGCCGATCACGATGTCGGCGCTTAAACGTAAGGCCGCGCGGCCGGCGCCGCGGATCTCGACGCCGCGCACGCGTCCGCGCGTGTCGGCAAAGAGGTCGCCGACCGCCACGTCGTGCAGGAACTCGGCGCCGGCCTTGCGCGCGGCATCGACGAGCATGCGGTCGAGCACGGTGCGCCTAGGCGCGATCAGCCCGGGAAGATCGGGCCCGGCATTGAGCGGAATGGTGATCTCCTCGTCGCCATAGTGGAACGTCGTTGTCTCGATCAGCGGCGTGCCGGCCCTGAGCAGCGGTTTGAGCAGGCCCCAGCGCGACAGCTGCAGCACGGCGGGCCGCATCAGCGCGTGCGTCGACAGCGTGTCTGAGCCGTAGGGCCGGCGCTCGATCGTCAGCACCGTCAGGCCGGCGCGGGCAAGCAGCAGCGCCGTCGAGGCGCCGGCGCAGCGCGCACCGACGATGATGGCGTCGTAATGGGCGCGCTTGGGCGTGGGCGGCAGGGAAATCGCGGTCGTTGGCATCTTCGGTGTCCTCACGGCGGCCTCTCAGGCGGCTTGGCGACCTTTGCGGTCGAGATAGCTGGAGACCTCGGCGGCGATCGCTTGCGCGTCGACGCCGGCGCCGCCGATGAAGTTGGAATCGCGCTTGCGCAGGAAGCGGAAGCCGAGCGCGTAGAGGCCGGGAACGCTGGTGATCCCGTCGCGGTGCGCCAGCTCGCCATCCGGCCCAACCGCCGACGGCTCCAGCCAGTCGAACGAGCGGGCATAGCCCGTCGCCCAGATCACCGTGCCGGTCGACCCCTCCGTCAGCGAAAGCCGCTGGCGGCGCGCAGAGGGCGTCGGCACCGGCTCGCGCCGGCCGGGCCGCGCGGCGCCGGCGAAGCGGTCGATCTCGGCAAGCAGCCGCCCCTGCTTCGCGTCCGCCGCCGCGATCTGCGCGGCAAGATCGTCGGCAAAGGCGATCTCGCGGTTGGCTATGCCGCGCACGCGGCCGGTGAGCTCGACGCCGAGGGCCTGCAGTGTGGCAAGGTCGACATTGGCCTTGTCCGGTCGTCCGGCGAGTTGCAGCGAGGGTTGCCGCCTGGCGCTCTCCGGATTGGCAAGTCCGTCGAGCGGCTGGGCCATCACGCCCATCTGACAGAGCCAGAAGAAGATGTCCTTGCCGCGCCACAGTCTCGGCAGGCGCGTATGCTTGCCGACGGACAGCATCACCCGCCGGCCGGCGCGCGCGAGCTCGTCGGCGATCTGCACGCCGGAAGATGAGGCGCCGACGATCAGCACCCCGCCGGGCGGCAGCTCGCCGGGAGAGCGATACTGCGAAGCGTGGATATTCAGCGGTCCGCCTCTGGTCTCGGACACAAAGGGCATCATCGGCCGATCGCAATGCCCCGTCGCCACCACTACGACCCTGGCCAACCAGTCGCCGGCGCCGGTGGCGAGCGCGAAGCCGCCGCCGGTCCGCCTGCAGGAGGTGACCTCGACCTTGCATTCCACCGGCACCTGCCAGCGGCTTGCATAGGTTTCGAGATCATGGACGAACACGTCCTTTGTCCTGAAGCCGTCGGGGTCCGGGCCGTCATAGGGCGAGCCGGGCAGGCCGTTCAGCCAGTTCGGCGTCAACAGCCTCAGCGATCGCCAGCTCTGCGTGCGCCAGCGCTCGCCGATGCGGCCGCGCTCCAGCACGACATGGTCGATTCCGGCGCGGCCAAGGCAATGGCTGAGCGCAAGCCCGGCCTGCCCGCCGCCGATGATGACGACGTCAGCATGTTTCATGGCTCTGTTCCGAGGCCCTGGGAGAGACGGTCCGGATTTCTCCGAACCGTCGCTTCAGCTAACGCATTTCGCCCAGAAGTGTGCAGCGGTTCTGGGACAACGACATGCGTCAAAACAAAGAACTAAGGCGCGTCGCCTGAACCGTTTTCAGGACGACGCGCTTTAGATCACTGGATGGTCTTGATGCCGACCGTGACCGGCACGCCGTTGGTCAGCACGTCGAACACGGCCGAGCGTGCGCGGGCCTGCTCGACCAGCTGCTCAAGCTTCTCGGCCGGCGCGTCGCCCTCGACCTCGAACGACACCTGGATGTTCTGGAAGCCGTTGCGTACCTCGTCCGAGATGCCGAGGATGCCGCGCAGGTCGATGTCGCCGTCGACCGAGCACTTCACGCTGGTGAGCTTGATGCCGCGCGCGGCGGCGATGTTGGCGAGCCCCGCCATCAGGCAGCTCGCCAGCCCATGCAGCAGCCACTCGACAGGGGTCGGGGCGTTGTCGGCGCCGCACAGGATCGCCGGATGGTCGCTGTCGGCATAGAAGGGCTTCTCGTGCTTCTGCTCCTGGCCGGCACCGTGGAAGCCATGCATGACGCTCTTGCTGTGGGTGCCTTCGATCCATTCGTTGTGGGCGCGGAACTGGAACTTCGCCAGCTCCGGCTGACCGGCGACGAAATTGATGGTCGCCAGGAGGTTCGGTGTGTCGACGCCGTTGAGCGGAACGCGGGCAGGTTTGGTGCTGGGTTGCATGTGACTACTCCGAAGGTTGCTTTGCGGCTTGGTTGCCGTGACGGCTTCCTTTCTGACGCCGATGCGTTTGAACGAGAGTGGATGGCAGCGTGGAATTTCTGATACGCCCACCGTGGAAATTGCATCGCCCGTTTCATTTGGGCGGACAGCCCGCGACCGGTTCCAATGCCGGCAGTGCCTCGCGTCGGAACGCGAAAACCCCGGCGAGCCGGGGTTTTCACCAGCCGTCCGGCCGGCCGCCGATGCAGTCGTTCATCCGCTTCAGGCATCCGTCCTGCCGGCTGCGGCGAGCGCGGCGCGCGTGGACGTGTAGTGCTCGATCTGCGAGCGGCTGATGCCCATGTCTTTGAGCAAATAGTCTGGCATGGCGCGCAGCGCGGCGCGATCGCTGCGCATCCGCATGGCGTGATAGGCCAGCCGCAATCCGCGGCGGGCAGAGCCGAACAGGTTGAAGCCCGTGCGGTCGGTTTCGTACTGCAAACGATCCATCGTCGTCATTGTCGTCTCCATTGTTGCGAGCGCGTTCATTCGCGCCGTCGATGGGGACAATGACGTACGGGCGAGGGAGCCAGCGTTGGAGGCGACGTCGAAATTGCCGTGGAATCGTGAGGAGGGAGATTACCCGCTCCGCTGCCCTCATTGGACTTGCCCCGGCACAACCCCATATTGAATCCCAAGGAGCTTTGAGGCGTGAAACTCGCGCGGGTGGCCCTTCTGGCAGCGGCTTTCATGGCCGCCGCGGCGGTTTTCCCCTTCTCCTCGGCCGAAACGGCGGGGGAGAGGATGGCCTTGAGCATCGCGATTGACGGCGCCATCGGTCCGGCGAGTTCGCGCCAGCTCAAGGAAGCGCTCAAGACCGCGGCCGAGCGCAACGCCGGGGCTCTCATCCTTCAGCTCGACACGCCCGGCGGCCTCGTCACCTCGATGCGCGAGATGATCGCCGATATCCTGGCGTCCCCCGTTCCCGTCATCGGCTATGTCGCGCCCGCCGGCGGTCATGCGGCGAGCGCCGGAACCTATATCCTTTACTCGACCCATGTCGCGGCGATGGCGCCCGGCACCAATCTGGGCGCCGCGACTCCGGTCGAGATCGGCGGGCTGCCCTCGCTTCCCGGCGGTGAGAAGGACGACAAGGACACCGGGAAGCCAGCCGGGGACCCGATGACGGCCAAGGCGACCAACGACGCGGTGGCGCTAATCCGCTCCCTCGCCGAACTGCGCGGGCGCAATGGCGACTGGGGCGAGAAGGCGGTTCGCGAGGCGGCGAGCCTCTCGGCAGGTGCGGCGCTGCAGCAACATGTCATCGACTTCGTCGCCCGTGACACGGCGGAGCTGCTGCAGCTCGCCGACGGCCGCACCGTCGACGTGGCCGGCAAGAAAGAGGTGCTGGCGACGAAGGGCCTGGCCGTCGAGGTCCTGGATCCCGGCTGGTTCATCCGGCTTCTCGCGGTCATCACCGATCCGAACGTTGCCGTCCTCCTGATGCTGATCGGCTTCTACGGCATCGTCTTCGAGGTCACGAGCCCAGGTGCGGTGGCGCCTGGCGTCATTGGCGCCATCTGCCTCGTACTCGGCCTCTACGCGCTCGATCTCTTGCCGATCAACTATACCGGTCTCGCCCTGATGCTGCTCGGCGTCGCCTTCCTCATCGTCGAGGCATTCAGCCCGACAGTGGTGCTGGGTGTCGGCGGCGCGGCCGCGTTCCTGCTCGGCGCGGCCATGCTGCTCAAGGTCGAGGGGCCGGGCTTCGCCATATCGTGGGCGGTCATCGGCCCCGCCGCGGCGCTGACGCTGGGCCTCGCGCTGCTGGCCGGCAGCTACCTCTGGGCGGCGCGCCGCAATCCGCCGCGCGTCGGCGGCGGGGCCATGCACGGTCTTTCCGTGGACGTTCTCGACTGGGAAGGCGGAGAAGGTCATGTGCTGGCGCTCGGCGAGCGCTGGCGCGCCAAGGCCGAGGAGCCGATCGCGCCCGGAGATCGTGCTGAGGTGACCGCCGTCAGCGATCTCGTGCTGACGGTGCGGAGGCGTGGTGCCGGTCACAACGGAGCGGGAAACGACGGAGCAAAACAATGACGCTCGGCTATGTCGCCTATCTGATCCTCGCGCTGCTGGTGATCATGTTCCTGTCGGCGGCGATCCGCATCCTGAGGGAATATGAGCGCGGCGTGGTCTTCACGCTCGGCCGCTTCACCGGGGTCAAGGGGCCCGGCCTCATCCTGCTCGTTCCCTTCATCCAGCAGATGGTGCGCGTGGACCTGCGCGTTGTGGTGCAGGACGTGCCGCCGCAGGACGTCATCTCGCGCGACAATGTCTCGGTCAAGGTCAACGCGGTGCTCTATTTCCGCATCGTCGACGCCGAGCGGGCGATCATCCAGGTCGAGGATTTCATGACCGCCACCAACCAGCTGGCGCAGACCACGCTGCGTTCGGTGCTCGGCAAGCACGAGCTGGACGAGATGCTGGCCGAGCGCGACAAGCTCAACAGCGACATCCAGGACATCCTCGACCAGCGCACCGACGCCTGGGGCATCAAGGTCTCCAATGTCGAGATCAAGCATGTCGACCTGAATGAGAGCATGGTCCGGGCCATCGCCAAGCAGGCAGAGGCCGAGCGGCTGCGGCGCGCCAAGGTCATCAACGCCGACGGCGAGCAGCAGGCGGCGGCCAAGCTGGTCGAGGCCGGCCGCATGCTGGCGGCCGAACCGCAGGCCATGCAGCTGCGCTATTTCGAGGCCCTGCACGACATCGCCGGCGAGCGCTCATCGACCGTGGTCTTCCCGCTGCCGGTGGATCTGCTCAGCCAGTTTTTGAAGGGCCAGAGCCAGGGCAGGTGATCTCCCCCCTCGAGGGGGAGATGCCCGGCAGGGCAGAGGGGGTCGGTCCGACTGGACTCAGCCTATTGCGACGGTTGTAGGTTGGCGCCCCACGCGCGGCGACCCCTCTGTCGCCTTCGGCGACATCTCCCCCTCGAGGGGGGAGACAAGGCCGGCGCTAAATCAACTTCTCCAGCGTAATCGGCAGGTCCCGCACCCGCTTCCCCGTCGCGTGGAACACCGCGTTGGCAATCGCCGGCGCGACGCCGACGATGCCGAGCTCGCCGACGCCCTTGCCGCCCAGCGCCGAGGAATGCGGGTCGGGGATGCCGACCGAGATCGTCTGGATATCCGGGATGTCGGCATTGGTCGGCAGCATGTAGTCGGCGAGATTGCCGTTGACGATGCGGCCATGGCGGCGGTCGACGATGCCTTCTTCCAGCAGCGCCTGGCCGATACCCATGATGATGCCGCCCTTCCACTGGCTCTCCGCCAGCTTGGGGTTGTAGAGCCGGCCGGAGTCCAGCGCCGACACGACGCGCGACACGCGCACCGTGCCAAAATCCTCGTCGACGCGCACCTCGACGAAATGCGCGCACCAGGAGTGGCGGGAATAATCGCCCTCGGTGTGCGGCAGCGCCATGGCGATGGTGGTGTAGTTGTCATAGCGCTGCTCCGGCGTGAAACTGGCCGGGACAGTGTCGCCCTTGGCCTCGATCTTTTCGCGACCGAGGGCGCGCATCAACTCGGCGATCGAGAACTCCGGGCCGTCACCGCGCGGCGAGGCGATGCGGCCACCCTTCACTTGCAGCGTGTTCGCCTGCAGCCCATGGAAGGGCGAGCGCGGATCGGAGAGCGCCAGCCCGATCAGCTCGTCCAGCGCCTGGCCCGCCGCCTTGTAGACGGCGCCGGTCATGACCCCGGCAAGCCGCGAGCCGCCGGTGACGCCGGCGCGGGCGAAATGGGAATCCCCCAGCCTCACCGACACCTTCTCCACCGGCACGCCAAGCGTCTCGGCCGCGGTCTGCGCCAGGATCGTGTAGGTGCCCTGGCCCATGTCGATGGAGGAGCTCTCGACCTCGACCGAGCCGTCGGCCAGGAGCTTCACCACGGCCTCGCCATAGGCGCGCCGAACCGGATAGGTGCCGGCCGCGACGCCCCAACCGATGAGCTGGTGGCCGTCACGCATCGAGCGCGGCTCGCGCGAACGCTTCGCCCAGCCGAAGGCTTCCGCGCCGGCGGCAAAGGCCTCCCGCAACTGCCTTGTCGACCACGCCTTCTTTGCGTGGGGATCCTGCTCGGCATAATTGATCAGCCGCATCTCCAGCGGGTCGATACCGAGCTCTTGGGCGAGCTCGTCGATGGCGCATTCGATACCGAAGGCGCTCGGGTTCTCGCCCGGCGCGCGCTTCGCCCCCGGCACCACCGTGTTCACCCTGACCACATTCTGTTTCGAGGAGAAATTGGGCGTCGCATACATGATCGAGGTGACGGAGCCGAGCGGCTCGACCCACATGCCGTCGACCGCCGTCTCGTTGACGCCGCGATGCACGATCGACTGTATGCGGCCCGCCTTGTCGGCGCCGATCGCAACCGTCTGGCGCGTCGCGGCGCGGCCGCCATAGGAGGTGAAATTCTGCGGCCGGTTGAGCACCAGCTTCACCGGGCGTCCGAGCATCTTCGCCGCTGCCGCCGCCACCGCGCTGTGCGCGAGCGCCAGCGCCTTGGAGCCGAAGCCGCCGCCGATATAGGGCGAGACGAGGACTTTTTCCTCGCCCCTGGCGCCACGGCCGAACGCGAGCACGACATCCGCCCCGGCGAACTGATCACGGCCATCGAGATCCCGGGCTCGGCCGCGGCCCGGCGCTCGACCTATCTCAAGGTCCGCGACCGCCAGTCCTATGAGTTCGCGGCGGCGAGCGCTGCCGTCGGACTGGAGCTCGAGGGCGACGGCCGCACCATACGCGACATCCGCGTCGCGGTCGGCGGCGTCGCGACGAAACCGTGGCGGGCGCGCGCCGTCGAAGAGGCGCTGAAGGGCAAGCCGCTCGACGAAGCGTCCGTTCGCAAGGCGAGCGAGCTCGTCATGGAGGGCGCCGTCGACCACGGCGCCAACCACTACAAGATCGCATTGGCGCCCCGCGTGATCGCGCGCGCCATCCTGAAATTGGGAGAAACGGCATGACCGTTCATGACATGAAACACGCAGGCTCCGACAGCGCGCGCCTCGAAGCGGTGGGCGGGCGCCTGTCGCGCGTCGACGGCCCGGCCAAGATCACCGGCGCCGCGCGTTACGCGTTCGAACAGCACCTCGAAGGCCTGACCCATGCGGTACTGGTCGGCGCGACGATTGCCGCCGGCAAGGTCACCGGCATCGACACGCGCGCGGCGGAAACCGCGCCAGGCGTGCTCGCGGTGCTGACGCCCGACACCATCATGGACCTGAATTCGGCATCGGACTGGTTCGGCAGACAGCCGTCCGAAGAAACCTATTGCCCGCTCGTCCGCGAGGTCACCTTTTCCGGCCAGCACATTGCTGCCGTCGTGGCCGAGACCTTCGAGCAGGCCGTCGCCGCCGCGGCGCTGGTCAAGGTCAGCTATGACGAGACGCCGGCAGTCGTCGACCTGAGCGACGGCAGCGACGGTATTCCGGTCGACGCCATGCGTCGACATGAACGGTGCAGGCGCCGCACTGGCCCTGGTCGCAGCCCTTCTTGGTGCCGGTGAGGTGGAGCCGCTCGCGCAACGCGTCGAGCAGGGTAACCCGCGGCTCGATATCGAGCGCGTGGTCACGGCCGTTGATGGTGAGGTGGATGGACAAGGTGGTGGGGCTTGCGCCATTGCTGGCCTGGCCGTTCCTGAAATGGCCGTCTTCGGGAGGATCGATGATTGTCTGGCTGGTCATGAGGCGTCGGGCTCCGATTGCTGGACGCTAGGGGGAGGGAAATGGGGCTTGGGAGGAGAGGGGCAAGGCGTCGAAGCAGCTAATCTCCCCCCTTGCGGGGGAGATGCCCGGCAGGGCAGAGGGGGTCGTCTCACGTAGAGCGCCAACGCCCTCGCGCGTCGCGCGCCAGCAAGGCGTTTCACGCGCGGCGACCCCTTCTGTCGCCTTCGGCGACATCTCCCCCTCGAGGGGGAAGATTAGGCGCTTACCCCGTGACATATCGCTTCCCCTGATTATATGATAAGACAACTCCACTAAAACGGAGGCGCCTCCGTTTATTTACGTGGGGGGCTGACCCGGATGGGTTCAAGCCCCATATTGCGACAGTGGAGAAAAAACTGACTGAACAGCCCTCGGAGCCTGCCGAAAAGCCTGAAACGCCGGCGCCAAAGCCGCTGCGCGCCGATGCGCAGCGCAACCGCGACAAGCTTGTCGAGGCGGCGACGCAGGCGTTTGCCGCCGAGGGTGTCGATGCCTCGCTGGAGGAGATCGCCAAGCGGGCAGGAGTCGGCATCGGCACGCTCTACCGGCATTTCCCGACGCGCGAGCATCTGGTCGAGGTGGTCTACCGCCGCGAGGTGGAAGCGCTCTGCCATGCGGCCGAGGAACTTGCCGGCGCTCATCCGGCCGATGTGGCGCTGGAACTCTGGATGCAGCGCTTCGTCGACTATATCGCCACCAAGCGCGGTCTGGCGACAAGCCTGCGGCTGTTGCTCACCACCAACTCGACGCTGTTCTCCGATACCTCAGGCCGCGTATCCGGCGCGCTGAAGGGGCTGGTCGAACAGGCCGCAGCTGCGGGGAAGATCCGCGCCGACGTCGATGCGTCGGACGTGCTGCATGCGCTGGGCGGCATCTACTCCGCCCCCAACACGCCCGACTGGCGGGACCGCTCGGGGCGGCTGGTGAAGCTCTTGATGGATGGGCTGAGGTTCGGGGCATCGGAGGCGGCGAAAGCCGGCTGAAGCACCGCTAGCTGGGCGCGCTTCGTCTGTCCGGTTCCAAGCTGGTGATCCAGTCCGCAAAGGCCGACATCGCGGCGGTCGGTTCCCTGGACTTCAACTTGGTCAGCCAATAGCTGCCGAGCGATATGGAGGCGTGGAAAGGGCGCCTTATCGACCCCTTGCTCAGTTGTCGCGAAAACATCAGCGCCGGAGCCAGCGCAACGCCTGCCCCTTGTTCGGCGGCTTCCATCATCGCCAGTGAAGAATCGAAGACGATCGCGCTCGCGAAGTTCGCAGGCGCTTCCATGCCGGCGGCCTCGAACCAGCGGCTCCATTCGTCCTGACGGTAGCTGCGCAGCAAGGTAAGCGCGCCGAGGTCCTGCGGCGCGTGAAGCGTCGCCGCCAGTTCCGGCGTGCAAAGCGGCGTCAGAGGTGCTTCGAAAAGTTCCGTCGCATCAAGTCCATTCCAGGCGCCGTTGCCGAAGCGGATCGAAAAATCCAATCCCTCGGCCGCCAGGTCGACGCGGTTGTTGTTGGTGGACAGGCGCAGCTCGACGAACGGATGGGTGCGCCGGAAGTCTTCCAGTCTCGGAAGCAGCCAGCCGACGGCGAAGGTTCCGACGGCGCCGACGACGAGCGGTTCGCGCAGTTTTCCAGATCCGACCCGCTCCAGCGATCGCGCCAGGCGGTCGAAGGCGTCGCCGACGATCGGCAGCAGAGCCTCGCCTTCCGCCGTGATCTTGAGGCCGCGAGGCAACCTGCGAAACAGCTGCACGCCGAGCCGCTGTTCGAGCGATCGAACCTGCTGGCTAACGGCGGCCTGCGTCACCGCCAGTTCGATGCCGGCACGTGTGAAGCTGAGATGCCTGGCCGACGCCTCGAAGGCCCGCAATGCATTGAGCGGCAGGTAAGGTCGAACCATCGATGCCCAAGATTATCTTATAGCTGTTGCGATTTATCATCGTTTGTAGCCGGTTCGAAGGGGTCATAAACCCGCAATCGTCCGACCCAGAGGGAGCAGATCATGTGCAGCCGGCTTCGCTTCACCATCGCTGCCGTCGTCCTCGCCTGCGCCCCGGGCAGTCTGTCGGGCGCTCGCGCCGCCGATCAGGACGCCAAGATAAGGCAGCTCGTCGATGAGGCGGTGAAGCCGGTGATCGCCCAGTACGGCATTCCGGGGATGGCCGTCGCCGTGTCCGTGAACGGCGAGCGCTTCTTCATCGACTATGGCGTGGCCGAAAAGGACACCCGGGCCGCCGTCACGCGCGATACATTGTTCGAGCTCGGCTCGATCAGCAAAACCTTCACCGCGACGCTCGCGGCCTATGCCGAGGTCGAGGGCAAGCTGGCGCTTGGCGACAAGGTCGGCAAGCACATGCCCGAGCTTCAAGGCAGCGCGCTGGGCGATGTCAGGCTGCTCGACCTCGCCACGCACACGGCCGGCGGTTTCCCGCTGCAGCTGCCCGATACGGTGAAGACGCAAAAACAGCTCATCGCCTATTATCGCCAATGGAAGCCGCAATTCGCGGCCGCCACCACCCGCACCTACGCCAACCCGAGCATCGGCCTGCTCGGGATGGCCACCGCCAAGGCGATGGGCGCGAGCTTTCCGGCGCTGATGGAAAAACGGCTGTTGCCGGAACTCGGCTTGCGGCGAACTTACGTCAACGTCCCGGCCGCACAGATGAAATCCTACGCCTGGGGCTACAACCGCAACGACAAGCCTGTCCGCGTCACCCCGGCATTGCTCGCCGAAGAGGCCTACGGGATCAAGTCGAACGCAGTCGACATGATCCGCTTCATCGAGGCCAACATGGGCGTCGGCAAGGTGCCGGACGATGTCGCACGCGCGCTCGAAGCCACCCACACCGGTTATTTCCGCGCTGGCGAACTCATCCAGGATCTGATCTGGGAGCAGTATCCCTATCCGGTCGACCTGGCGAAGATCGTCGCCGGGAATGCGCCCAGTATGCTTCAGCCGATCCCTGCAACTGCGATCGAGCCGCCGATGGCGCCACGCGCCGACGTGGTGCTCAACAAGACCGGCTCGACGAACGGCTTCGGCGCCTATGTCGCCTATGTCCCGTCGAGGAAGATCGGCATCGTCATGCTGGCGAACAAGGCTTACCCGAATGAGGCGCGAGTCAGGGCGGCCTACCAGGTGCTGTCGCGGCTCACCGACTAGCCGCGCGTCCGATCGCTTCGGCGCTCCTTGGCCAATGCACTTTTCACCGACGCTCCGCCTGCGCCCCAAAAAACCTGCCCAAAATGGAGAAACAGATGACCTCGATCACCCGGCGTTCAGCGCTTGCCGGCGCATTTGCATCCTTGCCGATCGTGCGTATGGCCCGCATCATCGTCGAGACGTTCGCAGGATAGTGCGGCCTGGGCGGCGCCGACGGCCGAACGGGGTCAAACCCGGCGACGGCGGCGTTTATGTTTTGAGGCGTTGAAACTGCCAATCTCCCCCCTTGCGGGGGAGATGCCCGGCAGGGCAGAGGGGGGTGCTGTCCCGCCAGCCTGTCAATTCTTGGCAGTCCCACATTCATCCTGTCGGTGAACCGATCCGGCCAACGGTAGCGTTCCTTCGCACCCCCCTCTGGCC